>JAHLBL010000319.1 GCA_020625635.1 bacterium | reverse complement strand
TTCTCTGTCGTTCTCAAAATCGACGGTTCTGTAAAAATCGGGATAAACAGTCACATCATCGGAATTATCCATATCTATCCATTCAAGATACTCGCCGTCGGGACCTCCGTCGGTCTGATGTCCGTTCGGGATTTTCATCAGCTTCTCATTCGGCTTGACGGTGAAAAAGCAGGAGATTTCATGAAAAAACACTCCATCGTCAGCGGTAAAAAATTTTTCGTGAATACAGGCGAGACGATCTATTTCACAGTCAACGCCCGTTTCCTCTTTCAGTTCACGCACAGCGGCGTCCTCAAAGCTTTCGCCGAATCGCACCCTGCCGCCGACCGAATAATAAAACGCGCGTTTCTCGTTCGGATTTTTCGCCATAAGAATTTTCCTGCCGTCGGTAATGATTACGCCGACACGGCAGTTGAATTTTCCGAGCTCTGTATTGAATGTACAGTCCATATTCTCATCCTTCCCCAACACTCCGAAGTTATACGGTACTAATATACCACCGCCGCAGCGGTTATTCAAGTGGTTAATACTGTTTACATAAAAAACCGCGGGTGATATAATAGAAAAAAAGATCAGGAGGACAATATGGATAGGATAAAACGAATCGAGGAAATGGAAAAAGCCCTGGACGTCTGCGAGCCTGCCGTTAAAAACCTGCTCGACGCGATAGAGGACTTCAAGGCGGCTCAGCCGTATTTTGAGCGTCTCGGGGAATACTACGGCTCCCCTGCCTGGCGCGGAGACTATGAAGCTGACGAAAACGGCGAGCTCCCGCGCGGTCTGAAGCGCGGCGTGCTCTCACAGGACACGTTATACGACCTGCTGGAGCAGCGCGGCGAATTACTCACAATAATTGATTTAAAAACATAACCGCTGTATTTGCAGCGGTTATACTGTTTATACAGTATTAAAGCAATGTACGCCCCAATAAAATCAGAAGTTTTATTGTTACAGTGTATGCAGAGATATCATTTCACAAACACTATTCGTAAAAGTTGTCCACAAGACAATTTCCTTAACCCTCGGCTACAAATCCTGTTGTCGATACTTTGCTTGTATATGTAACTTAGGGAGTACTCCAATGAGTACTCCCTAAATCTATGGTCGAGGTGACATACTCTCCATTAGTCCAATACGTTACATTTCGCCTGTTGCGGCGTGTTCATAGCTATAACTTTCATCAACGCGGCGGCGCCGGTGGGCGCTTTTTTCGCCTTTGGAAGGGTTGGGTTTAGCAAAACATTCATAGACGGCGGGACTGGCGTTGTGCACAGGACGGGGGTCCCCGAAAAGCGAAGCTTTTTGGGGAGAGGAGGAGTTGCGGAGTTCACGTCGCGATTAATACTTTAATCGCAGTGAACAGAGCAAAC
>JAHLBL010000318.1 GCA_020625635.1 bacterium | reverse complement strand
TGAAACTTTTTGAGGCAACATTTTTCCGTAAAGAGGACAAAATTCCGAAAAGATTTTGCAAGATCATCAATAGTTCAGCAAAGTTTTTCAAAGACAGAAAAGACTCTCCGAAAACCATTTCCGAGAGCCTTTACTTAACCGTTTTTTACTGTCTAAAAAAGAGTCTAAACCCTATTCCCTATTGCACACAATCTATCTGCCGCAAGATTCTACTGTTTCGCTTCAAATGATGTACTTTTCATCGCTGTCTTCGCTTCCTCTGTCAGCACCATTTCCAGCTCAATTCATCACATCGAAAAAATACCTATCAGCATTTTCAGCACCGACAGCATAACCCTTTGCAGCATAACAAAACCGCCCTCAAATTGAGAGCGGTTTAATTCATTTCTTCAAATAGTTTTTGTACGGTATCGATAAAGAATTGAGCGTTTTCAAATTGTTCGACAATGCTCTTTTTAGATAATATATAAAAATCGTCATAATCACTTCCTGTTCTCATTTCAGAGAGTCTTGATATTATCTGTGATAATTTAACATCGAGCTTACCCGTTTTGATATATCGTCTCCGAAACTCAGAAATGACACCGCTATGATGTTTCATATCAACTCCGTCAAGAGCTAATACCGCACGCATAGCATGGAAAATCGAATAGTATAGTCGATTTGCCGCGCCTTTATAGCTTTCAGCGTCATACAAACTTTGTGCTTCCTTCAAACATTCCTCGGCACGGTCAAGTCTTACTTTTGATAAAGCTCGTTTATCTTCATCCCGCATATCTTATTCCCTCGTTTACAACATTCTGATAATATGGCAGTATTTCTCTATATCTTTCAAACTGCTCCGCAGGCTTTACGGCAATAGATACCGTTACATCATGTTCAAGACTTAAATCACTTGATATCTCCGCAACTTTCATCCCGTAATCTTCTATTTCCTCTTGACTCATCTTAACAGTAAGAAGGATATCCACATCCGATTCACTGTGATAATCTCCGCGGGCATAGGATCCGTAAAGATAGCACTTCTCTATCTTTCCAAATATTTTTTCACAACAGTTATAGACCTGATGTAGAATTTCTACCGCTTCATTCTTATTGCACATAGATAAACCTCCTTTCGTTTCTGCTCTTATTATACCCCAAATTCTTCTTTAGTCAAGACTTCCTTTCTTTGCTTACAGCGCGGAAATTTTTGCAATAAAAAATGAGGAAACATTTCGGCTTTTGCTTATTATTAAATACATACTGTATTTAATAATAAGGGCTATCGCTACAGCCGGAACAGAGAATGGTTTTGGATTTAGATTTCAAGTCATAAATCCCGTTTTGAAAATACTCTTTTTCATTGTTTACTGTCGCCCAATTTTTGAGCCACCTG
>JAHLBL010000317.1 GCA_020625635.1 bacterium | reverse complement strand
GTAGGCTCTATTTGTTACCCCAACTTTTATTATAGAGCCTGTTTTATTCGGTTGTGCGAGTTGCTATAACCCGATCGTTGAGCTTATATCAGTATTCCGTCGCAGTGATCGACCTCGTGCTGTATGATCTGAGCGGTAAAGTCACGGAACGACTTTGTTACTGTTCTGAAGCTTTCGTCCTGATATCTTACCTTTATGCTTTTGTATCTTACGGTTTTTCTCGGGCCGCCGAGCAGCGACAGACAGCTTTCTTCAGCGTCATAGGGGAGAGACTTGCCGATTATCTCGGGATTGTACATAACGGTCAGCCTGCCCATATCACTGAACGCGATTATCCGCTTGCTTACGCCGATCATATTTGCCGCCATACCGACGCACGTCTCGCGGTTCGCCATCAGCGTGTCGAGAAGGTCTTTTGCGACGGCGGCGTCCTCCTTTGTCGCTTCCTTTGATTTGATTCCCAAAAACATCGGGTCGTGTACCAGAGCTCTTACCATATCGTCCTCCGTAAACATTTTATTATATTCTGAATTCTATCACGTCTGACCGAAATAATCAATTGAAATTTTCACCGTGTTATAGTATGATAGTAAGGAAAGCGAGGCAGCTATGGACGACAGATTGAAAAAACAGCTTGATTTCGCGCTGGAAATTGATAAGGAAAAGAATGTTTTCAGACAGACACACCTCTCAGGTCACGGCAGAAACGAAAACGACGCGGAGCACGCGTGGCATATGGCGATCATGGCGTACCTGCTGCGCGAGTATTCCAATGAGAGCGTTGACATTTCAAGGGTTATGCTGATGTGTCTGATACACGATATCGTGGAAATCGACGCGGGAGATACCTACGCCTATGACGCGGAGAGCATAAAAACGCAGAGCGAGAGAGAAAACGCCGCGAAAGAGCGCATTTTTTCAATTCTGCCCGACGACCAGCGTGCGGAGCTGACGGCGCTTTTTGACGAGTTTGAAGCGTATGAGACAGCCGAGTCGAAATTCGCCCACGCGATGGACAACCTCCAGCCGCTTATGCTGAACGACAGCAACGGCGGAGCTGACTGGCGCGAGCATAAGGTGAGCGCGGAGCAGGTCTATTCACGCCAGATAAAGACAAGGCTCGGTTCCGAGAAGCTGTTTGAGGTAGTGGACGATATAATCAGGAAGAATATCAGGAATAATAATATCAGCGAGTAGTTATCCTGCTTGGAGACGGGCAGATTTACGCCCGCCTCTCTTGACTTTTCCCGCGCTTTGCTATATAATAATCAAGCTGACAGCGACCATAACAGAATAATCATCGGGGTGTAGCGCAGCTGGTAGCGCGCCTGGTTTGGGAGCGTGTACGGCTTTGGGTTCGGAAAGATTTTTAAAATCCCCGAACCGCGCATTATACCTTGCTT
>JAHLBL010000316.1 GCA_020625635.1 bacterium | reverse complement strand
TTTAGTCTGTGTCATCATTATCACCGCTCTTATTATCTACTATTTTTCAGTTTTTGTCTACGGTTTTATGAATTTATCTTGTCACAATTTGAATTTGTGGTATAATCATTCACGATCAGGAACAACAGCTTGAAGATCAGAAAAACTATAAGCGCAACGAGCAATGCGATTACGAGAGGATTAAAGTAGGTGTAACAGGACTTGAAGCCGAACGTAAGGAAAAAGGGCTCATTACGAGCCCTTTTAAGTATTGAATTAGATTAAGCTTGTGAAGCTTGATAAATCAAATGTTTGTTTGCCTACTGTGTCGCCAAAGGATTTTTTAGTATTATCGTTTCCGACAATTTCATTTGAAGCGCAAAGCACGTCAACCTTTGCGAGCTCTTCTACCTTTATTTCAGGAGTTTTATATAAATTTTTCATTATTGTTCCTCCTTAGTGTAAGTTCGCGCTGACAGCGTTGAGGTCAAATGCCATACCGCTGTAGGTTTGATTGCTGCTGTTAATATAGTCGGCGTAGTGATACTTACCGTCCTTTGTCTTTACGTAGAACCGAGCGATAAGGTTGCCTGATTTTCCGCTTGTACCTGTTACCGCGAGGGTTACGTACTTATAGTCGGTTTCGGTAGAATACTGACCGAAATCACCCGAGATAGAGTTGCTCGTACCCTTGCACGTGAACACATTTATATCTTTCTCGAACTTATCGGCTGTAAACTTATCCATATTAGTATTAAGGTTTTCAACATTCGCGTTGAACTTAGCTACGATGTAGCCGTAGTCCTCGATATTGCTGCCCTTTAAGAGCTTGGAGTTGACAGCTGTTACAAAGCGTACGCCGTCGTCGCCGCCCTGTGTAGCGATCGCGCTCTTCTTCTGGATACCGAGCATTTGCATATTTAAATAATTATCAAGGTTAAGCCCAAACTTAGTCTTGCCCTCGTCGTTGTTGGAAACAGCAATAGTGTCGTCGGGCTTGATGTAATTATCGCCGCCGTAGTTGATTCCCTTGGGAACTGCCGTGAACTGAGCTGTGTAGGTTACGTCGCCTGTTACAGCGGTAACCTCGGGAGTCCAGCCGGAGAAGGTGTAGGTATTGTTCTCGTCCTCTGCCTTAGTCGGCTCTGCGCCGTCATAGGTCGGGGTGGTGCCTTTGGCAACCGTTTCGGTTTTGAGAGTCTCGTCGCCGTTCTTCCATGTTACGGTGTAGGTGGGAATAGCTTCAAATTCAGCCTTTACAGTAACATTTGAAGCGGGCATTTCAAAGGTGTACTTTGCGGGGTCTGCGCTGTCCTGCATGAGAACTACCTCAACATCATAGTTGGCGCTACTCAAGGTAAGCTCTGACATCTGTGTGTAGCCATCGCCCTTGTTAGCCGAAATCTCTATCTTGTAATACTGATACGCTTCCGGAGCTG
>JAHLBL010000315.1 GCA_020625635.1 bacterium | reverse complement strand
ATGATGTGAATTTTATTATGAAGAGCCGTATGCGGGAAAACTGCACGTACGGTTCTGTGAGGGGCTTACATTGTGAGGTGTAGGTCTACTCGACCGAGGTGTACATTATGACAGAAAAAGAAAAAATGCAAAAGCAAATGCTTTACGATGCTAATTATGACAAGGACTTGATGATAGAAAGAAATAAAGCTAAAGACTTGTGTTATGAATACAATCTGCTACGCCCTTCTGATGAGGAAAATCAACAGGCGATTATGAAGCGATTGCTTGGCAAAACAAAAGGAGCTTTCACGATAGTTGCTCCGTTTTGGTGCGACTATGGATACAATATCGAGATCGGTGAGAACTTTTTTGCAAATCACAACACCGTGATCTTGGACGGCGGTAAAGTAACTTTTGGCGATAATGTATTTGTAGCTCCTGACTGCGGTTTCCACACGGCTGGTCATCCTATTGATTTTGAGAGAAGAAATCAGGGCTTGGAATACGCGTACCCGATCACTGTCGGTGATAACGTATGGATCGGCGCGGGTGTTCAGGTAATGCCGGGTGTTACGATAGGAAGCAATGTTGTTATCGGCGGCGGAAGCGTCGTAGTAAAAGATATTCCCGATGATTCCGTTGCCGTCGGCAATCCGTGCAAAGTTATCAGAAAAATTACGGAAGCCGATAAGAAGAAGTGCTGGGATAGATGATTCTTTGTTTTGGTGAGTGTTATGTTGATTGAGCATATTGCGTTGTATGTAAACGATTTGGAAGCCGCAAGGGAATTCTTTGTCCGTTATCTCGAAGGAAGCAGCGACGACGGCTATTTCAACAGGACTACCGGCTTTCGTTCGTTCTTCATCAGCTTCAACAGCGGAGCAAGGTTAGAAATAATGAATAAGCCTGAGTTGATTGATCCTCAAAAGGATTTGAACCGTACAGGATACGCCCACGTCGCTTTTTCTGTCGGCAGTAAAGAAAAGGTCGACGCGCTGACGCAAAAGCTAAAAGCTGACGGGTATGAAATCATCAGCGGACCGCGTATGACAGGTGATGGTTATTACGAAAGCTGTATTATCGCTATTGAAGGAAACCAAATAGAAATTACTGTTTGATTCAGCGTAAACAAAAAGAACGGCGCGATCACCCTTAATAAAGGCAAATATACAAAGAAAACATACAAAATCAAGCTTAAAATCAAAATCAGCGGCGGCAATACTTTTGCAACAAAGACAATCAACAAGACCGTTAAGGTCAAAATCAAATAAAGTGTTGTACCATTATATTGACAAGATTGTATAGCTAAAATAAAAATGTAAATGTATCGTTCTTTAAAATAAAAAGTGAAGAATTCATAATAAAAAGATTTGTCAGATTAATCTAAATAAGCACAACAAACCATAACAGGGGCTGTCGCATTAAGCGCGATAGCCCCTGAGT
>JAHLBL010000314.1 GCA_020625635.1 bacterium | reverse complement strand
TAACGGCTCGTATAGCGATAAGATGGTCATATGTGCGGTGGTCGCCCATAACACCTACTGTTCGAATATCGGGAAGCACCGCGAAGAACTGACTGAGCTCGTTTTCAATACCGCTCTTCTTTATTTCATCGCGGAACACAGCGTCAGCGTCCTGAAGCACCTTGATTTTCTCGTGGGTTATCTCCCCTATTATTCTTACTCCGAGTCCCGGTCCGGGGAAAGGCTGTCTCCAGACGAGCTCTTTCGGAATGCCGAGAAGCTCTCCGACCTTTCGCACCTCGTCCTTGAATAAATCCTTGAGAGGTTCAATAACTCCGTCAAATTTTATATCTTCAGGCATTTTGACCTGATTGTGATGGGTTTTTATCTTGTCTGCGTCGCCCTTGCCGCTCTCGATGCAATCGGGATAGATCGTACCTTGAGCAAAGAAACCTCCGTCGGCTTCCTCGCGGATCTTATTCCAGAACACGTTGTAAAACTCCGTGCCGATAATATTCCGCTTAACCTCGGGGTCGACAGCGCCCTTAAGCTTCGCGATGAACTCATCGCCGCAGTTTACGCGAACGAACTTCATATCAAACAACGACGTGAATGTCTTTTCAACGAAATCGCCCTCATCCTTACGCATAAGCCCCTGATCGACAAAGACGCAGGTGAGCTGCTTTCCGACAGCCTTGCTTAGCAGAGCCGCGGCGACGGATGAATCAACTCCGCCCGAAAGGCCGAGCACAACCTTTTTATCGCCGATCTGCTCACGAAGAGAGTTGACAGTATTCTCCACGAAGTTGTCCATCTTCCAGTCGCCGGCACACCCGCAGACATTAAAAATGAAGTTGCTCAACAGCTTTTTGCCGTACTCAGTATGAGTGACCTCGGGATGGAACTGTACCGCGTATATTTTTTCAGCGGGATTCTCCATCGAGGCAACGGGACAGTCAGCGCTGTGAGAGGTTGCCTCAAAACCGTCGGGCACGACTGTGATCCTGTCGGTATGGCTCATCCAGACTACGCTGTCGGGAATATCCCTGAACAGCAGACTGTTTTTATTATCGACTGTAATATCGATTTTACCGTATTCGCCGTTTTCAGCCGTATCAACGGTTCCCGATCTCATCCAGCAAATAAGCTGACAGCCGTAGCAGATTCCGAGCACGGGGATACCGAGCTCAAGTATCGCCTTGTCATAATGCGGAGAGCTCATATCAAAAACGGAATTCGGACCGCCGGTAAAGATAATGCCCTTGTAGTTTTCTTTCTTTATTTCATCAAGTGAAGCGGTGTAGGGCTTGATCTCGGCATATACGTTCAAGTCCCTGACACGTCTTGCAATAAGCTGATTGTACTGTCCGCCAAAGTCGAGAACAAGTATTTTTTCCTTAACAGTCATCATATCACAGCCTTTCAATCAAATCAGGAGGGCTTTCGCCCTCCTATATT
>JAHLBL010000313.1 GCA_020625635.1 bacterium | reverse complement strand
CCCTTGAGATAGCGCATACCGATTTCGTCGCCGTAGTAGAGGAACGGTACGCCCGGGAGCGTGAACAGTGTCGCGTAGGCGATCTTTATAGCCTGCTCGTCGAGGTAAGCCGTCGGACGCGGTGTGTCGTGGTTACAGGTGATGAAGCTTATGTAGCCGTTGTCCTTCGTCTCGAGGTAGGCGGGAAGGTATTCATCGGTAAAGGCGCGGATGTTGCCCTGACCGTTCTTGTTGAAAAATGCCTTGTCGCCCCAGTTGCCCGCGCGTAAAAGCTGATTGTAGCCGTTGCCGATGTGGTCGAGGTAGAAGTCGGCGTGGAAGCCGCCCTTGTTGATGGCGACAGGCGGATTGCACCACTCGGACACGAGAGCCGCGTCGGGGTATTCCTCGTCCATCATCTTTCTTACGTCAGCCCAGATTTTAGCCGTGGGCAGCTTGGTGTCGTCGTTCTTGACGAGCGAGTCCGCCATATCGACGCGGAAGCCGTCAACGCCCTGGTCGAGCCAGAAGCGCATAATATTTTTCATAGCGTTCGCGGTACGCAGGCAGTCGGGATGGTCGGTGGGAAGCTGCCACTCGGGATGGGTGATCTCCGCAAAGCCGTAGTTTAAGGCGGGCTGGCTGCTGAAATAATTTACCATATAGTTTCCGTCGCGCTCGCAAAGACCGCACATAAGCCTGTACTCGGGCGGAGCGTTCCATACGTTGTCCGTGAATATGTAAAGGTTGTCGTACTTGGTTTCCTTAGCCGTTCTCGCCTGCTTGAACCACGGGTGAGTGTCGCTGGTGTGACCGGGCACGAGGTCGAGGATCAGGCGCATTTTCTTTTTGTGAACCGCGTTGATAAGCTCAACGAGATCCTCGTTTGTGCCGTAACGCGCCGCGACCTTCTTGTAATTGCGAACGTCGTAGCCCGCGTCCTTGAACGGGGAGTCGTAAATCGGGTTAAGCCAAATAGCGTTACAGCCGAGCTGCTTTACGTAATCGAGCTTCTTGATGATACCCTGGATATCACCGATACCGTCGCCGTTGCTGTCGTAGAAGCTCTGGGGATAAATTTCATAAAATATAGCGTCTTTCAACCATTTTGGCATTCAAATCAACTCCGTTTTCATTCAAAATTATTATATTTTCATAATAACACATAAATGACAGACAACGCAATACACAAATTGATTTTTGTCAACAATTTTTCCAGAAACATTCACTTGCAAAGTACGAGCCGTTCTCATATTATGTATTAGTAAGGTATTTGAGTGATGGGGAGTGTTATTGTGACGATAGAACAGCTTGACGGAGAGAGGGTGCTGATTCTGCTCGGAAGCAGTGATATGAAGGATTTCGCGCTGGAGTACGATACCCTTAGCTTTTCGGACAGCCACTCGCGTAAGATACTGAGCCGCCTTCTGACGCTCGCCTGTCTGAAAACGGGGCTGAGCTGT
>JAHLBL010000312.1 GCA_020625635.1 bacterium | reverse complement strand
TTGTATAATTATATCATTATTTGCTTGCTTTTGCATTATTATAAATGCATAAATATTTATTGAATTGTTATGAAAAACGCACGAAAAAAATCACATATTTTTGTGAACAACAAGATCTCGATGTGTATACGAGTTATAGTATTGGATTAAGGTAAAAGAAATTATTTTTATATCTAATTGAAAAACCAACATATAGGTGTTTATATATAACTGAGGAAATAGTGGAAAAGTTATCTTTATTCCTGTTAATATTAAGTTGTGTTTTAGTTTGTGTATTCTCTTATCCGATAGCTGCCGCCTTGTACATCATATCTCAGCATTGAGCCGTCGGGATATTCTACGAGGCAGGCGCAATGGCCGCCCGGGACAGTTGTGCTGAAATAAAGGTTGTAAGTGACGATATGACGTGAACAGGTCTGATTTTCTTCGCCGCCCGGGTACAGGATCATAGAGTATAGCCCTAAATCTCTCGCGGCAAAGGCGACGTACTCCGCGCCGTCTACGCACATTATTTGCGTGTAGGAGTAATGATCGGAGACATATTTTGAGAAAGCTTTCAGTTTTTCGGAGTCGGTCATTGAATCGGACCAACACGCTTTTTCTATTTTGCGTACATTCGCAAGCGTGGATTCGAGAGTTTGCTTGTTCGCTTTCAGATCAACCGTTACGCTGCATCTTTTGAGCAGATTGTCTTTGTAGAAGAATTCAATAGGGAAGGTGTATTTTTTACAGCTCAATCCGAAAATCTTTATGCGGTACGGATAGGCGTAATTGGCTTCGTAATGAGCGCATACCCACGCGGCTTCTTCGCCTTTGTCGTTGCGCACAAGGCAGTCGTAGCCGATAGCCTCTTTACCGTGGTTAGTAATAAGGTAGTTTTCTTTGAACTTTTCGTCCGTATAATCGGTGTAGAAATCGTAGCTGCCGTTATTGACACGGACGGAAAAGTCTTTCGGCTCGACGACGCTTTCCTGATAAACGATAAGGGTTTTGCTCACGGAAGAACTGTCGTTGATCGTGAGCTTATCGGGTATCTTTGAAATGTCAAAGGTAGCTTTGTCTATTGTGATCTTTCCGTCTGTTATAATCGGTTCTGTTGGCTTTTGTGTTTCGGTCGGAGTCTCTGTCGGAGCGGTAACAGCTTCATACTCAAAATCTTTTCCAATGTCATAACGGTTGTTGATTTCCGCAAGATAGAATTGTATAAACGTAACGTCAGAAATTGAAAGACCGTCGCCGTCTATATCGCCGTATCTGCGGATCGAGCTGTCGGAATCGGCGATTAAGCTGACTAATAATCGCTGGATCGTTGTCGCGTCGTTTATGTTTACTACTCCGTTGCAATCGACGTCGCCCTTTTTGTGTGTTTCCGCTGAGGCGGGGATCGACGCTGCCGAAACGATTGCAGTCAGCAGAATTGCCGCTATAATGCGGTTTGTTTTTTTA
>JAHLBL010000311.1 GCA_020625635.1 bacterium | reverse complement strand
GTAGGCTCTATTTGTTACCCCAACTTTTATTATAGAGCCTGCAAGTACTTCCTAATTGCAGTCGGTGTTTTCTTATTTCCGCTGTTGATTGTGTTTGTGCTTTTAACACGTTCGAATGGGCGGGCAGGCGCGCCCATCGGCGCTTTTTTTCGGAAATCCATCAATATATAGAATAATGATATGTTTTTCTGTTACTATTTGTCTAATTTACCAGTGTAATTATTGAAAATTTTGTGATATAATATACATAATATAAGGGATAGTTTACGAAAAAACTATTTAAAAATTATAAAAATAAGAGGTGGACACTTGAGCAGGCTTCAGATTCTTCATTGTTCAATTGAATTATGGGGCGCGTTCTTCAGTCTTGTTGCCGCGATTCTCGCGTTTCTTACCAGAAGGTACGACCGAATAGCTGCCAAAAAGCTGGTCGCGGTTCTGCTCGTTTCGGTTTTCTTCCTGACGAGCGATGCCATAGAGTGGCTCTTCCGCGGAGACAGTTCGGCGTTCAGCAATATGATTGTGCGCGTATCCCATGTCAGCAGTCTGTTTTTCGGTTTCATCGCAATAACCGTAGCTACCACATATTACGCATATATCATCAAGCGCGGTTCGGGAGTGGAGCAGATGCTCTACAAATTATGCAACTATTCACTCGCAACTCTCGGAATCCTGTTCCTTATTGTTTTGGTAATACTTGACAGTATTTATTACATTGAAAAATCGGAGACGCTTTATAATATAACCTATAATATCATTCCGGACCTTATCGGAATAATGTCTCTGGTTACCTCGTGGATTGTATTTTTTAAGTATTATAAGCACCTGAACAAGCTTGAGATCATAGCGATCGTTACTATGAGTGTGATTCTGCTTACGGGCTTGGTTCTTCAGATTTTCAATTACGATTTTTCATTCGACAACCTTTCGTTTAACCTGTCGATTTTTATCATGTTCTTTTCTTACGAACAGCAGTTCACCATGTATATGGTCGAGCGGGAGAAGAAGTACAACGAAAACAGGATCAGGCTCTTTAACAGCCAGATTAAACCGCACTTTGTTTTCAACAGCCTTTCGGCGATAAGGGCGCTGTGCCGCAACAGTCCCGAGGGCGTTGAGGCGATAAATGACTTTTCTATCTTCCTCAGAGGCTCTCTCGATCTGCTCAACAACGATGAGTGTATAAGCGCCGAGAAGGAATTCAAAACCGTCAGTCACTATATGAACATCATCACCAAGCGTTTTGATGAGGGTATCACCGTTAAGTATAATCTTGAAAACACCGATTTTCTTCTGCCGCCGTTCTGTGTTCAGACTCTCTGTGAGAACGCCGTCCGTCACGGTATCCGCAAGCGCGAGAACCGTCGGGGAGTTATCACGATTAATTCATACAGAAAGGCAGATAATAATATAGTTGAGGTTATCGACGACGGAGTCGGCTTCGATACATCGCACGAGTCTGA
>JAHLBL010000310.1 GCA_020625635.1 bacterium | reverse complement strand
GTTTTCGCCAAGCGCGACGACCTCGGCGAGGACGAGTACGCAATCCTCAAGCGCTGGGATATCGGCGATATCGTAGAGGTAAAGGGCTTTGTATTCAAAACCCAGATGGGCGAGGTGAGCGTTCACGCTCAGGCTGTTAAGCTTCTTTCAAAATCGCTCCAGCCTCTCCCCGAGAAGTACCACGGTCTCACCAACACCGACCTGCGCTACCGTCAGCGCTACACCGACCTCATTATGAACCCCGATGTAAAGGATACGTTCATCAAGCGCTCCAAGATAATCAGCACTATCCGCCGTTTCCTCGACGACCAGGGCTTTATGGAGGTTGAGACCCCAATGCTCGTTTCAAACGCGGGCGGAGCCGCCGCGAGACCGTTCTTCACTCACTTCAACGCTCTCGACGAGGACCTCAAGCTCAGAATTTCGCTCGAGCTCTACCTCAAGCGTCTGATCGTAGGCGGACTTGAAAAGGTTTACGAAATCGGCAGAGTATTCCGCAACGAGGGTGTAGACACCCGTCACAACCCCGAGTTCACCCTTATGGAGCTCTATCAGGCATACACCGACTACCACGGAATGATGGATCTTACCGAGAAGATGTACCGCCTTATCGCCAAGGAGGTAACGGGCAGCGAGCAGGTTCCCTACGGCGAGCACGTTATCGACTTCTCAAAGCCGTTCGAGCGAATCACCATGATCGACGCGGTAAAGAAGTACGCGGGCGTTGACTGGAACGAGGTAGCGGATACCGCTGCCGCTAAGGAGATCGCCGACAAACTCCACGTTGAGTACGAGGACCGCCACGAAAAGGGCGATATCCTCAGCCTTATCTTTGAGGAGTACGTCGAGGAGCACCTGATCCAGCCGACATTCGTTATGGATCATCCGATCGAGATCTCACCGCTCACCAAGAAAAAGCCCGACGCTCCGGGATATGTTGAGCGCTTCGAGATGTTCATCAACGGCTGGGAGATGTGCAACGCCTACTCCGAGCTCAATGACCCCATCGACCAGCGCGAGCGCTTCGCGGCTCAGGAAAAGCTTCTGGCTCAGGGAGACGAAGAGGCTAACACAACCGACGAGGACTTCCTCAACGCCCTCGAAATCGGTATGCCCCCCACAGGCGGCATAGGCTACGGCATCGACCGACTGACTATGATTATGACCAACTCCCCCGCCATCAGGGACGTGATCCTCTTCCCCACAATGAAGTCCCTCGATCAGCCGAAGAAGGAAGAAAAAGCGAAAGAGAAACACGCGGATTTCGAGTGCGCCTGCTTCACATGCCCCTCTCAGGAGGAATGCAAGGCAGCTCAGGAAGCCGAAAAGCTCGACAAATAATTGACGTTAAATTCCCCGAAAGCCGCTTATCTATGCGGCTTTCGGGGATTGCTGTTTTTTCTGAAAATCAATTTATTTAGTAAGATTTACAGTTGAATTTTACGAAGAATTATGCTAAAATTAAT
>JAHLBL010000031.1 GCA_020625635.1 bacterium | reverse complement strand
GAGGTTATGAACATCATCGGCGACGTAAAGGGCAAGAAGGTAATCATCCTTGACGATATGATCGACACCGCGGGCACGCTCTGCAACGGCGCGAAGGCGATTGTTGAGATCGGCGGCGCAACAGAGGTTTACGCCTGCGCTACTCACGCGGTCCTCTCAGGTCCCGCTATTGAGAGAATAAAGAATTCCGTAATCAAGGAGCTTGTGCTTCTCGACACAGTTCCCCTCACCGAAGAGAAGAAGCTCGACAAGTTTACGGTTCTTCCGACAGCTCCCGTGTTTGCCGAGGCTATTGCCCGTATCTACAACGACAAGCCTTTCACACCCGCTTTCGGATAATCAAAAATTTTCAAATTAACTTGGGGTACAGTAAATGTACCCCTTTGTTTAATATACGGAGGCAAAAATGTTCGGCAGAAAAAAGCAATTCGGCGGTTCGGTATCTTACCTCGTTGTGGGACTCGGCAACCCCGACCGCAAGTATGAGAACACCAGACACAACACAGGCTTCATGATGGTTGATTTCATCGCCGACAAGCTCGGCGTCAGAATCAACCGAATCAAATTCAAGTCGCTTGTCGGCGAGGCTGAAATCGGCGGCAGCAAGGTTCTTCTGATGAAGCCGACGACATATATGAACAACAGCGGTCAGGCGGTCGTTGAGGCGATGAATTTCTACAAAATTCCTCCCGAAAATGTTGTAATATTATTAGACGACATCAACCTTGACGTAGGAAAAATGCGTATACGCACCAAGGGCAGCGACGGCGGTCAGAAGGGTATGCGCAGTATAATTTATTTAAGCGGAAGCGACGCCTTCCCGAGAATCAAAATCGGCATCGGTAAAAAGCCCCATCCCGACTACGATTTAGCCGCGTGGGTGCTCTCGAAATTCACCGATGACGAGCTGAAGCTTCTTGAAAAAACAGCCGAAAACTGCTGTGAAGCCATAGAGCTGATTCTCGGCGGAAACACCGCTCAGGCTATGAACAAGTTTAACTGAAATGGATTTTATCAGAGAAGCGCTGCGGCGAACTCAGTCGTTCGCCGCTGTTGAAAACAATCTGAAGCCCGACAAGCCGATCTGCGCAACGGGACTTTCGGATATCCACAAGTCAATAATCATATATTCGCTCTGCCGTGATATGAACGTCAGAGCCTTTTGTGCTGTCAGCGACGAACAGAAAGCGCAGACGATGTGCAACGACCTCTGCTCGATGGGACTCAGGGCGTACTTCTACCCTGCCCGCGACTTCATTTTCCGCGAAATCAACGGAAAGTCGAGGGACTTCGAGCATCAGCGTCTTAACGTGCTTTACAAAATGCTCGGCGGAGATTACGACGTTATAATCTCCTGTGCCGACGCGGCGTGTCAGTACACCATTCCGCCCGAGCGTCTCTCGGGAGCCGTGCTCGAGCTGAGCGTCGGCGCGGAGGTTTCCACCGAAAGATGTCTGCGCGCTCTCACACTGCTCGGATATCAGCGTTTCGACCAGGTTGACGGCAAGGGACAGTTCTCCTTACGCGGCGATATTCTCGACTTCTTTATGCCCGACAGCGACAATCCCGTCCGCGCAGAATTCTGGGGCGACGAGATTACTGCGCTGAATTACTTTGACCTCGAATCACAGAGGCGAGTTGAAAAGGCGGATAAAATCACACTAACTCCCTCAGCTGAAATTATCATAGAAAACAAGGACGAGCTCGCCGACAAAATTAATAAAAAAGCTTCACTGCTCAAGGGCAAAAACCAGCAGGCGGCAAAGGAGATCCTTTTAAGGGAAGCGCAGAAAATCCGCGACGGGCTCAGCGTTTCCTCAATCGACAAATTTATCGGCGAGGTATACGAAAAGCCTGCCACTCTGCTCGACTATCTCGGGAGCGACGACATCGTATTCATCAGTGAGTACGGCAACGTCAGAGAAAGAGCGAAAGCGCTCGACTTCCAATTCAACGACAGCCTTGTCGAATACTTTAAGGAAGGCACTCTGTGCAGAGGTTTTGAAACCTTCTCGTTGCCTTTTAATTCTTTTATGGAAGAATTAAAACACCGCCCGTCATTATTTATGGACACCTTCGCGAGCGGAAGCTACGACTTTCCTCTGTCCGAACTTGTCTCCTTCAACGTCAAACAGAACGGACTCTGGAACGGCTCGCTGAAATACATCACCGACGACCTCGAAAGCTACAGACAGCAGAACTGCACCGCGGTTATTCTCGCGGGCACTGAAAAAGCCGCCGACAATCTTTACGAAAATCTCCGCAAGGAGGGCTTCCCCGCCCAGCCGCTGCGCCGCGTCGGCTTGATTAACGAAAGCGGAATCTTCATTATGCCGGGGGCGTTATCGGCAGGCTTTGAAATACCCGAGGCGAAGTTTGTTCTCATCAGTCAGGGACTCTCGCGCGCCTATACTCCCCCTAAGAAAAGAAGAGCGCGACATAAAAAAGGTCAGGAGATTTACAGTCTGTCAGAGCTGAGCAAGGGCGATTACGTCGTTCACAGCACGCACGGAATCGGAATATTCGGCGGCATTCAGAAAATGAACGTCCACGGCGTAACAAAGGACTATATCCGCATTGAGTATGCGAAGGGTGACGTTCTTTACGTTCCCGTAACTCAGCTCGACCTTGTCGCCAAATATATAGGTCCCAAGGAGGACAGCCGAGTTAAGCTCAACAGGCTCGGCTCAACTGAATGGCAGAAAACAAAAAGCCGCGTAAAGGGCTCGGTCAAGGACATCGCCAAGGAGCTCATAGAGCTTTATTCGCAGCGTATGCAGGCTAAGGGCTTTGCTTTTTCGGGCGACACCGAATGGCAGCGCGATTTCGAGCTGAAATTTGAATACGAGGAAACACCCGACCAGCTCCGCTGCGCCGAGGAAATCAAGCACGATATGACTCGGATTCAGCCGATGGACAGACTTCTGTGCGGAGACGTAGGCTTCGGAAAAACCGAGGTCGCACTCAGAGCCGCTTTCCGCTGCGTCAGCGACTCCAAGCAATGCGCTCTGCTCTGCCCCACCACCATACTCGCGTGGCAGCACTACCAGACCGTGCTCAGACGGTTTGAGGGATATCCGATAAGAGTTGAGCTTCTCTCGAGATTCAGAACGCCTAAGCAGCAGAAGGAAATAATCAAAAAGCTTAAATCAGGCGAAATTGATATGATAATCGGCACCCACAGACTCGTACAGGAGGACGTCGAGTTCAGAGACCTCGGACTTGCAATAATCGACGAGGAACAGCGCTTCGGCGTAAAGCAGAAGGAGCGCTTCAAGGAGCTGAGGCAAAACATAGACGTGCTCACGCTCTCCGCTACGCCGATCCCCCGCACGCTGAATATGGCTATGAGCGGGATCAGGGATATGTCCGTGCTCGAGGAAGCTCCGCAGGACAGATACCCCGTCCAGACCTATGTGCTCGAGCACGACAACGCAGTTATCAACGAAGCGATAAGACGTGAGCTGAGACGCGGCGGTCAGGTGTTCTACCTTTACAACCGCACCGACACAATTGAAGCTAAGGCTGCCGCGATAAGGGAAGCCGTTCCCGACGCGCGCATAGCCGCTGCTCACGGTCAGATGGACGAAAAACAGCTCTCCGATATCTGGCGCGATATGCTCGAACAGGAGGTAAACGTCCTCGTGTGCACAACGATTATCGAGACGGGAGTCGACCTGCCGAACGCGAACACGCTTATCATCGAAAACGCGGACAGGATGGGGCTTTCACAGCTCCATCAGCTTCGCGGACGTGTCGGCCGCTCAAACAGGAAGGCGTACGCCTACTTCACCTATCCCCCTCACAAAGTACTTTCGGAAATTTCCGTTAAGCGTCTCAACGCGATACGCGAGTTCACAGAATTCGGTTCGGGCTTCAAAATCGCCATGCGCGACCTCGAACTCAGAGGCGCGGGAAATATTCTCGGCGCGCAGCAGCACGGTCATATGGAAAACGTAGGATACGATATGTACCTGAAGCTTCTTGCCGAAGCTGTCAGCGAGGAGAAGGGCGAGGAAAACACCTCCGCCGACATCGAGTGTCTCGTCGACCTCAACATCGAGGCGCATATTCCCGAGAGCTATATCTACAGCCTGTCACAAAGAATCGACATCTACAGACGAATTGCCGATATCAGAAACAAAGAGGACTGCGAGGACGTCCGCGACGAGCTCAGAGACAGATTCGGTGAGATCCCGCCAGCTGTCGAGGGACTTATAGACATCGCGCTCGTTAGGAACATCGCGTACTCGCTCGGCATTTACGAGATCAGACAGAACGAGTCCGCCGTACTGCTCTACATCAGCAGCGTAAAGAGCGACGCGACGGGCAGACTGCTCTCCAAGCTCAAAGGTCAGGCTATGCTCAACGCGGGCGGAAAGCCCTATATCGCGGTGAGATTTCCAAAGAATATGGCTGCAATCGACGTTATCAAATCGATTTTCGACGTGTAAAAACAGTATTTTTCAAATATATTTACAAAATACTTTAAAAAAATATTTACTTTTATATTTTTTTCGTGTATAATCTGTAAGATAGCACTAATATGGATACTTATTGTTAGTGCGCTTATATTCATAAGATTGGACGGTAAGAAAAATGAAACCATTTAAGAAAGTACTCGCCGCTCTCATAGCGGTAATTGTTGCCCTTTCGGTAACAGCCTGTAAGCCCGTAAGCCTCACGAAGGACTGGTCCTACAAGGTTGAAGACAGTACACTCAATCAGGAATACGCTATCGGCGTATACATTTACGAACTCTACTCAGCATACTCCAACGCTGCATCATACGCCAAGGACGCGGAGGGATATAATGAAAACGAATCATTCCTCGGTCTTACAATCAAGGACAGCGACGGCAACAAGGCAGTAGCAAAGGATTGGATCCTTCAGAAAGCCGAAGAGAATACTCTCAGAATTCTCTCCACAGACTATCTTATGTCAAAGCACGGAGCTACAGTTGACGAAGCTCAGATGAAAACAGCATACGATAATGCCAAGAACGCATGGGATGTAGGTCCGTCAGGCTACTACAATCCTATGAGAAAGGTACTCTACGACTACGGTGTATCCGAGGAGAGCTTCTCAATCTGCTTCGCGGACGGATACAACGCATACCCCGTTACACTCAAGCAGTCCGCTCTCTTCAACAAGATGTATGACGAGAAGGGCATTGAGGCAGTTTCCGACAAGGAGCTCAAGAAGTTCTTTGAGGACAACTACATTTCCTACACTTTCATTCCCGTCAACCTCTACACTTCAAAAACAGATGATGACGGAAACTCAACATCAAAAGCCTTCAGCGCAAAGAAGATCAAAAAAATAAAGGCTCAGCTCGAAGAGTACGCAGACCAGCTCTCAAGCGGCGCATCTTCTTTGGATGATATAAAGAAAAAATGTGAGAAAGATTATAAAGTCTCTTCCGACAGTGTCGTAGAGGATAATGTTTCCACAAAGAAGGATTTCAAGAACAGCTACGCGGAAATCTACAAGGTGTTCAAGAAGCTCTCCGACGGCAAAGCTGCCGTTGTGGTTGTAGGCGAGGACGGCGACAGCCCGACAGCGTACATCGTTCTCAAGAACGACGTAACCAAGAAAACCGCAGACTACGTTAAGGAGAACCGCGGAAGCGTACTTCAGAACTGCAAGTCCGACGACTTCACCGACCTTCTCGACAACACGGCGAAGGAGCTCAAGGACGCAGGCACTCTGAAGAAGAACGACGGAGCAATCGGCAAGTACGATCCCGAGATGTTCTTTGAAAAGAAATAATCAGTCATCAGAAACAAACACTGAAAAGCACTCTTAAATTTGGAAGGATGTGCATAGGTATGAAAAGCAAGTTCAGATTTTCCTGTATTCTTCTGCTGATAGTTTTTTGCCTGTCAATCTGCTCCTTCAGCGCTTTCGCTGACGACGAGGAAATCGGCGGAGACGACGTAATCATTACAGACGTAGATCCGGGCACTGATTATGTAGAACCCGAAACCGAATATGTCGATCCCGATCCCGAGACAGAGTATGTCGATCCCGAGACTGAGGATAATTACGATGACAACGGCAACGACAACGGCGGTAACGATGACAGTAATTACAGCGACAGCGACAACGGCGGTAACGATGATAGTAATTACAGTGACGGCGGCAATGATTACAGCGACGACAACAGCGACAACAGCTACGACAACGGCGGTTACGTTGAGGACTACTACGACGACACGTCGAACGAATTCGAGAATTTCAACGATAACGCTGCCGAGACAGCGGCTCCCACGGAAGCTATCTACGATGTAAAGGATAAAACCGATACTAAAACTCTTAAGGACAGCGACTGGGAGAAAATTGCCGAGCAGCTCAAAAGTAACTCGGGCGACAGCGGAGATTCGGACGATTTCGGCTGGATTCAGAACAACACCTCAAAGGGTGATAACGGCGGAGAATTCTTCATCCTCGGAATAGTTCTTCTCATTGTCGGTATCGGCGGAGTTCTCTTTGTTGCAGGCTGGTATATGGTTCGTTACATCAACCTTAAAAAAGGCAAGCCCGCCATGGCAGGCGCTCCTTCGGGAGCAATGCCCGCAAAGAAGCAGTCTAAGGCTGCTCCGCAAAAGCCCGTCAGCAAGGAATCAAAGCGTCAGATCAAAAAACGCAGCAAATTTGATACAGGCGAAATCAATCTCCCCCCAAAAGCGGAGAAACCCGGTAAATACAAACCAAAACATTAATTAACAGCGCGGCGGCCGCATTTGCGACCGCCGCGTATTTATTAAAACACAAACAGGCTTTCATAACCTCTCGGTTACGGAAGCCTGTTTTTCATACCGTGCTTATTCTATAACATTGATTTCATAATCCGAGCTGAGGATATCGGCAGCGCCTTTGGAACAAATCAGCCTGTCGTCATCGGTGAGAAGTATAAAATCAAAACCGAGCTTGCTTTTTTTATAAAAGCGTTCCGCCTTCTTCTCCCCCATTACGAACAGCGCCGTAGAAAGAGCGTCAGCAAGTGTATCGTTGTCGGAAATAATCGTAACGGACTTCAAGCCGCTGTCAGCTGGATAGCCGTTGTCGGGATTCAGAATATGGTGATAAGTCCTTCCGTTTTTCTCGAAATACCTTTCATAACCTCCCGATGTAACAACCGCCTTATCGGTTGTTTTGACATTAGCAAGGTAACCGTCGCCAACGGGATTTTTGATTGCTACGTTCCACAAAGAACCGTCGGGCTTTTTCCCTAAAGTGCGGACATTTCCGCCGAGGTTTATTATGGCTCCGCTTATGTTGTATCCGCTCATTACGCGGGCAGCCTCCGCCGCGGCATAGCCCTTGGCGATTCCGCCGAGGTCAATTTCCATTCCGCTTTTCAGGAGCTTTACGGTTTTATTTTTCTTGTTCAGAATTATATTCTCGGTATCCGATAACTTAAGCGCGTCGGTTATCTCCTTTTTATCCGGGACTCGGTATTTCTTATCGATAAAGCCCCAGAGCTCCGACAGCGGGTGAAGCGCGGGATTGAACGCCCCGTCAGTGTGACTGCTGTACTTCAGCGCAAGCGTCACAAGCTCGAATGAATCCTCACTGAGAACAGCCTTTCCGTCGCTGTTAAGTCTGAAAATCTCGCTGTTTTTATCCTCCGCGTTCAGCAGGCTGTCGAGCTCCTCAATCCTTTTCTTCGCGGCGTCAACGGCACTTTGGGCTTCGTCTCCGTAAGCGGTTACTGACATATAAGTATCCATAGAGAAGAAATCGGCTACCGCCTTTTTTTCACCGCCGCTAATTGAACACGAGCAGAGAATTATTATTGTTATCATTATGAGAGCTGTTATTTTTTTCATATTTTTCTCCGTGTGCGTTTCTGTTCGGATTATATTCTATCACAATAAGCGCGTTATTACAAACCTTTTATCTGAACGAGATCACGAGATAGTTAGCGTTGTTCTCGTTGAGATTATAGAGTATACCGTTGCTCGGGGCGCTGTTCTGGGTAACCTCCACAGAATCGCCCGTGATTGACGCTCCGCCGCTCGAGCCTCTCGAGGTAACGACTGCGGCGTTGACCTTGGTATAGTTCGCGGTGTACTCACAGAACGGCGCGCCGATTTTACATATAAGCACAAGCTTAGGAGTAAAGCCGGGACGCAGAGTAGTAGATGCGTTGCCGTTTCCGTAGAGAATGTTTACCTTGTAAGGCTCGCTCACGAGATTCTTCTCTGTATTTGTGAGGTGAAGATCGGTGTCGGCAATATGAGTACCGAGCACGGTATCAATTATTGTGTTATCGGACACAAAGTCCGTTCGTTTCGGTCTGTCGCTTGCAATCCAGCTGTTCAGACCGAGGTTAGGTGTCGTATTGGTTGATGGCATATTATCCTCCCGTTAAATGTTATCAAATGTCTGCCACGTTCTGTCGAGCGCGTCAATCTCGGAAAAAGAATCCTCATACGCGTCGAGCTGAGCCCACGCTATGCCGCCGAAATAAATGTAGGCGTTAAGATGGGCAGGCAGTACAAGCGCGATCTGGTTGCGGATCCACGCGGCGTCCTTTGCTGAATATGAGCCTTCAATCTTGACCGTAATACTGTACTGAGAGGGGATCTCGGTGATTCTGTAACTGTTTACGCCGAAGCTCTCCATAAACTCCGCGAAAGCCGCGACGGTAAAATCGCGCTCGCTCAGGCATTTTCTGAGTATCAGCATATTGCGGCGTTCAGCGAGAGTATAGCTGTCGCGCGAATCACCGATTACCTTTTCACGGTTCAGAATACCGTAGCTCTCCGATGTGGAAATAAAGCTCTCCCTCAACGCATTATCGATATTCTCCCTGTGCACGTCAAGAGCCGCGGCATAGGCGCAAAGCTCGTTATATATATTGCTACCCTCTTCAAAATTGTAAACTCCAAGCGGCTCCAGCTTGCTTATCATCGACTGCAGAGCGGTCACAATGAGCCCTCCTCAATAACGACAGAATTCAGCACCGCGAACGCGTCGGGGTCGAGCATATACCTCGAGTGATAGTTATTCATCCAGTCGTAGTTGTAAACTCCCTCGGCGCTGAGAATAACCCTGCCGAGCAGGTTTTCGTGGACGCTCTCGCCCACCTCGAGCCTGTCGAAGTAATCATACAGCGCGTTCTCAACATTATTTTCCACGTCGTTGATATCGTAACCGTCCTTAAGGTACACAACGATACCGAGGTTTGCGTTGACAGGCTGCGCGGGATAGACCTGAACGTCAACATTCAGCTCGCGCTGAGCGCTGACGAGAGAGTTCACACGGGCGACAAGATCTGTGGAAACGGTAGTTCCGTCGCCGCTTATGTAGATATCAACCGTACCCGCTCCGCGAACCTTCGCGGTTACATTAGCCGACTTAACACCTTCAACGGAAAGAGCCAGCCGCTTGTAGTATGCGGCGTTTGAACCGTTTGAGACCGCGGTGTAGCTGTTGAGGATTCTCTTTCTCAGCGCGGTATCGTCCTCGGCGTTTGCTCCGCCCTTAAACGCGTAGAGGTTATCCACATGGTCAATGCCGATAACTCCCGTCACCTGCATATTAATGGTGTGCGCGCCGACATTTCCCGATGCTCCGCCCTGTTCCGCGGTACAGCTGACCGTGACAAAGGCGTCTCCCGCGGTTATAACCGCGTCAGCGTCGGTGATAAATCGCACGCTGTCAGCACCCGATGTAGCCACAACCGTACCCTCGGGCACTAAAATATCAGTATTTGTAATTTCGTTGAGCCAGAAGCGCACAGTACCCTTCGACTTAAGGGCAGGCTTTCGGGTCAATCCCCTGTCCGCCGCGTGCATATCGAGATATTCTCCCTGAGCTGTTGAGGCGAACATCTGGCGGACGACAAAATCAAGGTTTACCTCGTCATTAAAGATCTCGCCCGCAAGCACCTTGAGCCTTATGTCGATATCCGACAGCTCGGGCACATCGTTACCCGACAGCTCGCTGTAACGCTCCTTCATTCTCGCTAAAATCGTTTCGTAATTATCCATTTATCATCACCTCTGAATCCGTCTCAAAGCTTCCCTTGATTATTGTGAAATCTAGCTTCTGACCGTTATCTTCCTCGCTGATTTCGTTTATCCGTATATAGATCCCGCTGCTGACGAAGTTTTCGTTGAGCAGCATTTCAACTGTTTCGCGCTGCTGCTGTGAAATAGTTCCCCCGTTCTGCCCGAAAACGCCGAGGTTTCTGTCATACACAAAGCAGCCCTTCGGCACAGTGAGCGCAATAAGCATCTGCTGGGCAGTGAGCTGAACGCCATCTACAGTCTCGGGTGTTCCGTCATTTCTAATCACAAGGTCGCCGTCAAGTATTTTTACGTCCATATCAGTACATCACCCCGTTTATATATACGTGTCCGTCGTTTTTCAGAACTATGGAAGCGCCGCCAGCCGATCTGAGCATAAGCTCTCCCGAGCTGAGGTTCGCTTCCTTGCCGAGAGTTCCGAGGCAGAAATCCTCTCCTCCAACCGAAATCACGACGGACTCCTCGCCTACAGGCGGAACATAATAAACTCCGTACGGTACTACGACGGGAATTCTCTTAAAATCGCTCGACGCGTCTACCTGAACGGTCGCCCCGTCAACGGATTTAATACTGCCCTTTTCCGCGGATGATTCGGTAATCGAGTTTTTAGTCACATAGTTTAATAACCACATATTAATTTCAATAGCCTTTCCGCCCACAAATTGAAATAAGAGATATTTACAACCTTATCGTGGGCGGATAAGGCGTAAATGGAAATTCAGTCACCGCGCGTTGTCCCGCAGGGACAAACTGAGCGGACAACATAAATCTCGATTGTGTGAAATTCCACACTGATCTCCTTTACGATTCTTTACGGATAACGCTGTGAGCGTCTGAGCTTGAGCGACGTGTATTCGCCGTCAGGAGAAAGGCTGTAATAAATCGAGCTGACATATAGTCCGTCTTTAAGCTTAAGTCCGCAGTCAACCTCCGCTGAAGCGCCGAGCGCGTCAAGAAGAGGCTTTGTTGTAACGACGGTGACCTCGTAGGAATTTTTACGGGCGTTTTTTATAATCTTATCCCCCACCATCGGCGAGGTTGTACCCGAAGCGTCGAGATATCTTCTGCGCTTTATTCCTCTGAGCTTAGCATCGTCGTCATCGATATCGACAGTGTAGCCGTCAATGTCGTTAAGTCGGACAAAAACGTCAGATATCAGCTTACAACGGAGATTATTTTCTTTTACAGAAATATAACTTATTCCGTCCGTATTTGAGAATCTCAGCTTCATATCGTTCTCAACGCCGTAAAAGTCAGCCGTACCGTCGGGCTCGATCCGCGGAACAACACCGACAGTCGCGAGACAAAACGACGCGAACGCCTGCCAGTCCGTAGTTCCTTTCGGTATATTCAGTCCGCCATTCATTACGATGTCGCCGCCCTTGTAGCTGTAAATCCCGTTATTTAGCAGGTGACGTCTGAATATCACCGACGCGGACGGCTTTGTGAAGCTGACGGGCTTGCTCTCGTTGTCGAGCAGATTCGCAGCCATACTGCGGGCGATTATCCTCGTGTAGCTTCCGTCGCTGCCTATAAAGCTCTGCTGCTCGTCAACGGGACCTGAAAATACGATTTTTCCGTTATCCGTAACCGTAATGTTTTTAAGCTCGGGCATCTGTTCAATAAGCGGAAAAGTCACAGTCAGGTCATCGGCAGGAGCGTTCTCGTCGATATTGATAATAACCTTGATTGGATTATTCAGCTCGATTTGCGCTCCGTCGATATCCTTTGCGGTAAATCTCAGCATACCCTGACCACACTCCCCTCACTCAGCTCGTCAACTCGTTTTATATCGGGATTGAGGTTAACCAGAGTTTCTATAGCAGTGTCGTATATGTACGATATGTCCCACAATGTCTCTCCCGAAGCTGTGATATGGTACTGCTTTTCACCGCCTATTAAGCCGCGCAGAGTGTCCTCGACGAACTCAAAGGCGTACGTGATCACCTTCGGAGACGGCTCGCACAGAAGCTTGATTCCCGTGAAATACGCGAAAAACGGCTTGGTGTCGGGTATTGAAAGTATTCCGCTGCGGCTGTCGGATTGCAGGGTAAGAAGCTGAGAAAAACGGTGCAGACAGTCGTCTCCGCAAAGCTGACCTTCGCCGCTTATTTTCCTCGCTCCCGTGCCCGTGTGTCTGATAACGTCGCGTGAACCCGTGAGCTTCTGCTCGCTTATGTTGTCGCTGAGAGTGACTTTCAGGCTCTTTGGATTGTGCTCCCAAGTGTGCCCTTTATATCGCATTTTTGCTGTCATCCTGATTTTGCCTCCTGTTCTTCACTGAGCGCGCGGCTGTATCTGCGGCTGTCCTGCTCGAAAAGCTCGCTGAGCTCGCG
>JAHLBL010000309.1 GCA_020625635.1 bacterium | reverse complement strand
TCCAGCCAAAATCTGCGGCTAATCGTATTATTTTGTGAAAATTATTTTATTTATTTCTCTGTCCTCTTGACGGGATGCAGTTCATTTTTCGCCCGCGTTTAATAATGTTTATTTCTCGTCAGTCTTGTAGATGAAGTCTACCTTGCCTGCCATATTGTCGGTAATTCCGCCGTATGAATTATAGTGCGATGAAACCTTAGAAATAGCCTTGATTCGCTCTACAAGCTCTTTAGCGTCGCCCTTAACGAGATCGTTGATTGCTGTTATTCCCTCGTCGTTAAGCTTCCGGATACCGTTTCTGAGCTTAAGAGAACCGTCCTTAAGTTTTCCGACTCCCGCGACAAGCGCCTTAGCGCCGTTCTTCATAACATCAACGCCTGTATAAAGCTTCTTCGCTCCGTCAGACAATGTAACCGCGCCTTTGCTGAGCTTGGATGTTCCGTCCTTGAGCTTTTCTGCACCGCTCTTAAGCTGAGATGTGCCCGACTTAAGCGGAACAATTCCCTCATTAATCAAATCAGAAGTACCGTTTTTAAGCTTTTTAGCGCCTTTCTTAAGCTTTGACGTACCAGTATGAAGCTGATCTGTGCCATCCTTAAGCTGTGTGCTTCCGCTTACAAGCTGAGAAGCGCCTTGGCTTGCAGAATCAACGCCGTTCGTATATGAGATAACACCCTGATAGAAGGTGTTGAATGAATCAAGCTGAGTCTTAAGAGACTTGATTGACTCCGCTCCTGTTGAAGCCTTTTCTACGGCAGCGTTGATCTGATTTACAACATCATCGCTCTCCATATTTGTATCAATAAGATTTTTGATCTGAGCCTCTGTCTGAGCGTCAACAGTCTGCTTCATCTCATCCGAAGCCATCTGCTGATCTACCGCACCATTAATCGCCGCCTGTGTAGCTTCGTCAATCTGACCGCCTTCAACAGCCGCTGAATACTGCTCGGCAGTGAGTCCGAGTCCCGACTGTTTCAGAACACCTTCAAGAACCTTCAGCCTTACAGCAGCTTCAACCTGTCCTTTTATAAGGTCTTTCTGAGCGTTCACTGTATTACTTACAGTCTCATACGCCGTATCATACGCGAGCTTATAGACAGCGTCCTTGTCGAGAGATTTTTCAATTCCGTCAAGAACCGTCGCGTAATTGTCAATTGTAAGCTTATCAGCCGTAACACCCGCAGCGGCAAGCTGCTTATCAGCTGTGGAAAGAAGCGATTCAAAAACTTTTTTAGCTCCGCTCTGAAGCGATCCGCTGTTTCCCGATAACTGGCTCAGTCCTTCATACAGCTGAGAGATTCCGCCCTGAAGGCTTTCAGCGCCGTCATCCAGACCTGCGGCTCCCTTATCAAGAGTTTTTACGCCTGAATTTAAAGATTTAACACCCTTATAGAGCTTCTTAGCGCCTTTTTCAAGCTTTCCAGTGCCTTTATCAAGTTTCGATATTCCGTTGAAAAGGTTCTTCAT
>JAHLBL010000308.1 GCA_020625635.1 bacterium | reverse complement strand
TTTTATTTAGTCATCGAAGCAACCTCAGCGGCGAAATCGTCCTGACGCTTCTCGATGCCCTCGCCCTTCTCGAAACGGGCAAAAGCGGTGATTGTGATCTTACCGCCGAGCTGCTTAGCTACGGAATCAACGTACTGCTTAACGGAGAGCTTGTTGTCCTTAACGAACTCCTGATCTACGAGGCAGTTCTCCTTATAGAACTTGTTGATCTTACCCATAACGATCTTGTCGGCGATAGCCTCGGGCTTGCCTGAGTTGATAACCTCAGCCTTCATGATCTCCTTCTCGTGCTCAACGACCTCAGCGGGAACGTCGTCACGGTTGAGATACTGGGTACCCATAGCGGCGATCTGCATAGCAACGTCCTTACCGCAGGCAACGAACTCAGCCTTGTCGGCAACGTCTGTGTCGAAGTTAACGAGAACGCCGATCTTGCCGCCCATATGAACGTAAGAAACGCAGTTGCCCTCAAAGCGGACGAAACGGCGGATCTTGATATTCTCGCCGATAACGAGAACCTTCTCGCGGAGAAGCTCCTCAACGGTCATATCTGTACCGACAGCCTTTAAAGCGGCGAGCGCCTCAACGTCGGCGGGATTGCCCTCTAAGATAGTGTTGGCAACTGTCTCAACAAAAGCCATAAAGTCGGCATTCTTGGCAACGAAGTCTGTCTCGGCGTTTACCTCGACAACTACGCCTGCCTTGCCGTCAGCTGTGGTTGTGGCAAAAGCAACGCCCTCAGCGGCAACTCTGGAAGCCTTCTTAGCCTGCTTCGCGAGACCCTGCTCACGGAGGAAGTCCATAGCCTTGTCCATATCACCGTCGGACTCTACGAGAGCCTTCTTGCAGTCCATCATACCGCAGCCTGTTTTTTCTCTTAATGCCTTAACATCCTGAGCTGTAAAGTTCATTTATTTCAAATCCTTTCGATAATTATTGAATTGTATACCGATTATTCCTCGGTCTCTTCAGCCTCTTCCTCGTTGTCGCGAGCAGCTGCGCCCATCTGACCCTCGCGGCCCTCGATGATAGCGTCAGCCATTGCGCCTGCGATAAGCTTAACGGCACGGATAGCGTCGTCGTTTCCGGGGATAACATAGTCGATTTCGTCGGGATCGCAGTTGGTATCAACGATAGCTACTACGGGGATACCGAGCTTTTTAGCCTCTGCAACGGCGATCTTCTCTTTTCTGGGGTCTACTATGAAGAGAGCGCCGGGCATCTCGCCCATATCCTTGATTCCGCCCATAAACTTCTCGAGTCTCTCGATCTCGAGGTTGAGCTTGATAACTTCCTTCTTGGGAAGGAGATCGAAGGTGCCGTCCTCCTGCATAGCGCGGAGCTGCTTAAGGCGTGCGATTCTCTTGCGGATAGTTGTGAAGTTGGTGAGCATACCGCCGAGCCATCTGGCGTTGACGTAGTATGCGCCTGCGCGCTCAGCCTCTTCCTTGATGGAATCCTGAGCCTGCTTCTT
>JAHLBL010000307.1 GCA_020625635.1 bacterium | reverse complement strand
GGCAAGAATATTTTTATGGAGCAGAAGCCTTTTTCCGTCGGGGCGAGAATCGAGCATCTGCGCGAGGATATCGACCGTGCCCAGTACGGAGCTTTCGCTGGAGACAAAAGGCTAGGAGCCGCGCCGTATAAAATGAATGTTCAGACAAAGAACGGACGCGGAGCGTACACGTTCTGTATGTGTCCCGGGGGAGTAGTCGTCCCAGCCGCAAGCGAGGAAAACGCTGTCTGTACAAACGGTATGAGCGAATTCAACCGCAACGCCGTAAACTCGAACGCCGCTCTGCTCGTCAGCGTCAATCCCGACGACTTCAACAGCTCGCACCCGCTTGCGGGAATTGAGTATCAGCGCAAAATAGAAAAAGCCGCCTATATAAACGGCGGCGGAGACTATAAAGCTCCCGTACAGAGAGTTGAGGACTTTCTTTGCGACAAAAAAAGCACATTCTTCGGAAATGTATTGCCGAGCTACGGCAGAGGAGTTGAATTCTCGGATCTGAACAACGTTCTCCCCGACTATGTCTGTGATTCAATGAAGGAAGCTATAGTCGGTATGGAGCGATTTTTAAAGGGATTTTCTTCACCCGACGCTCTGCTGACGGCGGCCGAAACACGTTCTTCCTCCCCTGTCCGAATCACAAGGAACAGTGAAACTCTTCAGTCGGTTTCGATAAGCGGTCTTTATCCGTGCGGAGAAGGCGCGGGATACGCGGGAGGAATCGTATCCGCCGCGGTCGATGGAATCAAATGTGCGGAGAAAGTTCTTTTACAGAATTAAATAACTAACAAATACAGCACCGCCAATTCGACGGTGCTGTATTATTTTACTCAGTTGAAAACTGAGTGCTTCTTATGCGATCTTTTTGCCCGCGTTCTTGGCGCTGGCTGTAATTCCCGCTATATAAGCCTGAATACATGTTGAATCCTTGATGTTAACAGCCTTGTCGTTATTAACATCACAGCGCGCATAGTTAGCTGAGGGAATCTTTTCAAGGTCAACAAGATGCTTCTGAATCAGAGTAGCGTCCTTGATGTTAACCTTGTTATCGCCGTTAGCGTCACCGTAATAGCCCTTTACGGTCTGCTTGCTTGTTGTCGGCTCGGTAGGAGTAACCTTGATGTAGTCGCTCCATGAACCGCCCGCGTAGATCTTTGAGTCTCCCTTTTTGAACGCGTGACCTGCGCCCGCGTCTGTCTGGTCGGATCCGTTGTTGCTGAAAATAACGTGACCGCTTGCCCAGTTCTCGTCAACGGCTATACCCCAGATATTATCGTCGAGCTTCTTCATCTGAACGCCGGGCCATTTGCCGTTATTGGTAGTCTCGTCGAGATAAGCGTACGCGTATACGCTCGGCCATTTGGCTGTGGAGTTATCAAAGTAAAGTGTAGTAGTGTCCTCGATCACGGGCGCTTTCTTTTTGGTGAAAGTATAGGACTGAGTTACCTTTGAACCGTCCTTGCCCTTACCTTCAAGAACGAGCTTAACGCTTTCGCCGTCGCTCATATTTGA
>JAHLBL010000306.1 GCA_020625635.1 bacterium | reverse complement strand
TTTTGTTCACATAACGCGCGTATCGAAAGCCCGCTGTCCTCGCGTTCCTGCCCCATCATACTCCACTGGTTAAGTCGGCACTGTCTTCTGATATCCACAAGTCCGTTCATTTTATCACTTACCTCTGTCAAATTTGCTCCCAAAAATTCCAATTGGAGCTCTTTGGAGTTTTGGGGAGTAGTTTTCCCAACTTATTATCTCATATTTTTCGGGAGTGTTGTAGAGGGGTGATAATTGAGCGGTTACCAAGTTCAAAAAAATTATTTATTGTTTTAGCGGCTCGAATTTAAATAATGCAACAAGCAGAATTTCACCCCTCGCCTTTAATTACGTGGGGTTGAAACTCTACCACAGAATCGTATCATATTAAAATCCAGTTAGATCCCACTGATTTTCATAAATGATAATTGATTGCTTTCATCATTAAAACCTAATAGATATTTTTGATAAAAATTGGTTGTATATTTTGTAAAGTATCTGTTCAGTTTTTGAACATAACAAAGGCAAAGGAGTAGATTTTTATTATTCTGTCAGAATGTCCTTTTTATTTTGCAAAATAATTCGCTTGGAAAAATATTTAAAGCTACCCTCTTCATGATCAGCCACTATTACAGTTTTTCCTGATTGAATAATTGAATTCAATAATTCTGAGACCATAAATATTTCTTCATTATTCAACCCTCTAAATGGCTCGTCTATTCCGAAAACTTCTGAATTTGAATTTATTGCCTTTATTAGTTTAATCCTGATATTTTCGCCACCGGATAGATTATGTGTTTTTTCTCCTATTTTTATATGTCCCAGCAGTACTTGCTGTGCACGTTCTAAAACTTGATGAATTTGTTTGTTGTTTTTGAAAAACAACACTGCTTCATCAATCGTCATATCCCATATATCCAGAATAGAATAATTATCTATTTTGTACTTAGACAGTTTAGCGCCAAAACCTGTACCTTTACAATCCTTGCAAGTTGTTCTAATCTGGCTTTGAGATTCCTTGCCGTATGTAATTATACCTGTTCCAAAACATTTTGGACAAGCGCCTTTTGAATTTTTCATATTTGAAAAAAATGATTTCTCTTTATTAAACTTTTTTGAGTAAAGTTCAATAATTTTATTGTATATATTAAGATTAGTCGCAACAACAGTATGCATTTTCCCGTTGATAGGCTTCTGATTAACATAAAGATATTTATCAAACACCTGAGGAAAATACTCTTTTAATAAGGTGGTTTTTCCGATGCCGGATGCTCCCGTTACTATATTCATTCTGTTTTTTGCTATCTTCAAATCAACCCCTTTGTAACAATAAACCTCATTTCTTATTTTTACATCAATATATTCTTCTATACTCAAAGGAGTTATTTTATAATCTTTATCTTGCTTTAAAAGATACTCGTTTACATCTATCCGATTTCCGCCATTAATTCCTCCGCCTTTACCTAATGCAATTATTATCTTTGCATCATTTAAGAATTCTTTGTGATGATCAACAATTAACAATGTATGCT
>JAHLBL010000305.1 GCA_020625635.1 bacterium | reverse complement strand
AGGCTCGTTTATTTGAGCCTTCCCCCGTGAAAATAAGATTATTATTTTATCTTAACCTTTACGGTTACTGTCTTGGATGTACCCTTGTAGTTCTTGGTAGCCTTCGCGGATACCTTGACCTTCATCTTGAGTGTCTGCTTGCTCTTATACTTCTTGCCCTTGACAACAGTGATAACACCCTTTGAAGAAATCTTGAGATACTTGGAGCCGCTTACCTTCTTGTAGCTTACAGCGCCCTTGTTCTTTTTAACGGTGAATACCTTCTTGATGGAAACCTTTTTCTTCTTGAGTGTCTTGAGCTTAGCAGTCTTTGTCTTTGCCTTAACGGTCATCTTCTGCTTAGCCTTAGTGATCTTGAAGCCCTTAACGATCGTACCTGTGTAATCGCCGATACCCTGGATTACTACGGTAGCGTTACCTGCGTTCTTGTTGTTGGTGTAGATCGTCTTAACCTCGGCAACGTCCTTGCCGTTTGTGACAGCGAATTCCTGACCGATAACAGCGCCTGTATAAACAGCGTTCTTGATACCGATTACTTCCCAGTCGCTGATGTCGATTTTCTGCTTCTCGGTAACAGGCTCTGTAGCGGGAGCCTCTGTAATCGACTCAGTCTGAGTTTCGGTAACAGGCTCGGTCTCAGTCTGAGTCTCGGTAGCAGTCTCGGTCTGAGTTTCTGTCTGAGTCTCAGTAGCAGTCTCTGTAACTGTTTCTGTCTGAGTCTCGGTAGCCGTTTCTGTAACTGTTTCTGTCTGAGTCTCGGTAACTGTTTCAGTCTCGGTCTGAGTCTCAGTCTCTGTAACTGTCTCAGTCTCGGTTTCTGTAACTGTTTCTGTCTCTGTTACTGTTTCGGTCTCAGTCTCTGTTTCTGTCTCGGTCTCGGTTTCTGTCTCTGTCTCGGTCTCTGTAGGATCGGTGGGCTGCTCAGTAGAAGCGTAGGAGAGAGTTACAGTATCGTCGGCTGAATTGTAAACCATTGTAATCTCAACCTCAACACCTGCAGGGATATGAAGCTTATCCTTTGCTGTTTTGGGATCGTCGCCCGAGAATGTATATGTATCGGAGTTGTAAAGGGTCGCGGACTCAACCTCGCCCTGCCAGCCGTCTGTCATATACCAGCTGTTTGTCTTAAGGTTCTTAACGCCTACATATGCGTCAACGTCAAATGTAGTTGTGAGCTTGCCGTCTTTGAAGCCATAGTTTGTGGGCTTGTTCCACTCCTTGGGACCGCTTCCGAAATCAACAACGTCGTCAACGGAAGCTACGAACGAACCCCAGAGGTACCAGTCGGAAGACTCGACAGGATCGATTGAACCGCCTGTTGTGTAAGAAAGTGTAACTGTATCATCAGCGGAGTTGTAGGTCATCTTGATTGTAACCTCAACGCCTGCGGGGATGAAGAGCTTGTTCTTTGTGTCGGGATCCTCGGGATCGCCTGTGAAGGTGTAGGTGTCAGCGTTGTAGAGAGTAGCCTCGGTTACCTCGCCAACCCAGCCGTCTGTCATATACCAGCTGTTTGTCTT
>JAHLBL010000304.1 GCA_020625635.1 bacterium | reverse complement strand
GGGAGAATACGCGAAACAACGCCCTTGTTTCCGTGACGGCCCGCCATCTTATCGCCGACGCTGATCTTGCGCTTCTGAGCAAGATAGCAGCGGACGACCTTGTTTACACCGGGCTGGAGCTCGTTGCGGCTGGTCTCACGCGTGAACACCTTGATATCTACTACGATACCGCTCTCGCCGTGGGGAACGCGCAGTGAGGTATCACGAACCTCGCGCGCCTTCTCGCCGAAGATCGCTCTGAGGAGTCTCTCCTCCGCCGTGAGCTCGGTCTCGCCCTTGGGCGTAACCTTACCGACGAGGATATCGCCCGCGTGAACCTCTGCTCCGATATGGATGATACCGTTCTCGTCGAGGTCCTTAAGCATATCGTCGCCGACGTTCGGGATATCCCTTGTGATCTCCTCGGGTCCGAGCTTGGTGTCGCGCGCTTCGATATCGTATTCGTTAATATGGATAGATGTGTAAACATCTTCTCTTACAATCTTTTCGCTGATAAGTACAGCATCCTCGTAGTTGTAGCCTTCCCATGTCATAAAGCCGATGAGAGCGTTCTTACCGAGAGCGATCTCGCCGTTCTTGGTAGCGGGACCGTCAACAAGTACGGTGCCCTTTGTAACGCGCTCTCCGCGTGATACTACGGGAATCTGGTTGATACATGTACCCTGGTTGCTTCTGAGGAACTTGATTACGCTGTAATCCTTTACCTCACCGTCGTCGTACATTACGCGGACGCTGTTCGCGTCAACGCTTGCGACTGTACCGTCGCCCTCAGCGAGGATACAAACGCCCGAGTCAGTACCCGCGCGGAATTCCATACCAGTTCCGACGATCGGAGACTGGGTTACCATAAGCGGAACAGCCTGACGCTGCATGTTCGAACCCATCAGAGCACGGTTCGCATCATCGTTCTCGAGGAACGGAATCATCGATGTAGCCGCGGATACAACCATTCTCGGGCTTACATCCATATAGTCAAAGCGGTCGGGTGTGTACTCGACGAAGCTGTCGCAGTGACGACCTACGACTCTCTTGTGGATGAAATGTCCCTCTTCGTCGAGCGGCTCGTTAGCCTGAGCTACAACGAAATCGTCCTCCTGATCGGCTGTCATATATACAACCTCGTTTGTAACAACGCCTCTCTCCTTGTCGATTTTACGGAAAGGAGCCTCAACGAAGCCGTATTCGTTGATTTTGGCGAAGGTAGCGAGATAGGAAATCAGACCGATGTTAGGTCCTTCAGGCGTCTCGATAGGACACATACGTCCGTAGTGGGTATAGTGAACGTCTCGTACCTCAAATCCCGCGCGGTCACGCGAAAGACCGCCGGGGCCCAGAGCCGAGAGACGACGCTTGTGAGTAAGCTCGGCAAGCGGGTTGTTCTGGTCCATGAACTGCGACAGCGGAGAAGAACCGAAGAACTCTCTGATCGCAGCGGTAACGGGACGGATATTGATAAGGGTATTGGGAGTCATTGTCTCCGCGTCCTGATTCTGGAGAGTCATTCTCTCGTGAATAACTCTGTCAAGACG
>JAHLBL010000303.1 GCA_020625635.1 bacterium | reverse complement strand
GGAGTTGAGCTGAGGTACTCGCTGCCGCGTACAACGTGGGTGATTCCCATTGTGTGGTCGTCGATAACGTTGGCGAAGTTGTAGGTCGGGTAACCGTCGGTCTTTATGAGGATCTGATCCTGAAGCTCGCTGTTGTCGACGGTGATTTCGCCGAACACCGCGTCGGTGAAGGAGGTTTTACCCTCGAGCGGCATTTTCTGGCGGATAACATAGGGAACGCCCTGCGCGAGGTTCCTGTCGATTTCCTCCTGAGGAAGGTCGCGGCAGTGCCTGTCATAGCCGCCGAACTCCGATGTTTCGGCGAGCTTCTCGAGCCTCTCCTTAGTGCAGAAGCAGCGGTAAGCCTTTCCGTCCTTTATAAGCTGCTCGGCGTAGGGCAGGTACATATCCCTGCGCTCGGACTGAACGTAAGGACCGTAGTCGCCGCCTATGTCGGGACCTTCGTCGTGCCTGATGCCCGCTGTCTCAAGCGTCTTGTATATAACGTCGACCGCGCCCTCTACGTAGCGCTCTCTGTCGGTGTCCTCGATACGGAGCACGAACGTACCGCCCTGAGATTTAGCGATAAGATATTCGTAAAGCGCCGTGCGGAGATTGCCGACGTGCATAAAGCCTGTCGGCGAGGGAGCGTAGCGCGTGCGTACTTTTTTGATTACTGACATAAAATCACCCTGTTCAAGAAATAATGCTTGCAAATTAAGTATACCATAAATCAAACGATTTTCAAAATATTTTTACGGTTTTTCCGTTCTTTTATACTCGATTCCGTTGAGCGTGAGCTTTTTGCCCTTGAGCTTGTAGTCGAGCTTCTCCTTCATTTCTCCGCCGTACTGGTAAACCGCGTTGATTTTTCCGTTTTTCGCGGTGTAGGTATAGCAGGTCTCGAAGGTTATCGAGTTGGAGTACATAATGCCGTCGCCGCCGAGGTAGCAGAGCATTCCGCTGCTGCTCTTCCACCAACCGAGGATCTCGCTGTCGACCTCCGCCTTTGAGGGAGCCTTCGGAACGATGCTGTAGTTATCCTGCCTTGTGAGTGTGAGCTTGCTGCTCTTGTCCGAGGTGGATATGAGCGTGAGCGTGTCGTTATCGTCGGAAAAGCTGTAGGTGTAGGTGCCGTTGAGACCAATCATCAGCTGGACGGACAAGGTCTTTTTGTTCTTGTTCACGTTCAGTGCGGCGAAGTCGCCCTCCGTGCCCATCACCATCTCGGCAAGATCGTCGTTGCGGAAAATATAGCTCAGATATTCAAAGCCCTTGAGCTGCCATGTGCCGTAGAGCGGATCGTCGCCCTCGGTGAACTGCGCGAGATACTCTTTTATTTCCTTTTCGCCCGAGGAGGCGGGAGCTTCCGTCCCGCTTTCGGTATCGGAGCTGCTCTGAGCCGCAGTCCCCTCTTCTCTGCAGGAGGTCAGACACAGCGCGCCCGCCATAAGCGCGCAGACAAGAAAAACACATAATATTCTTTTCATATTTCCATACTCTTTCCGCCCACAAACATTTAACAGCCCCGCGTCCTTACCGTGGGCGGATAAGG
>JAHLBL010000302.1 GCA_020625635.1 bacterium | reverse complement strand
TTTTGCTGAGCTTCTTGCCCTTAGCGTTTTTAGCCTTGGTCTTAACGGTAATCTTGGCTACGCCTGTCTTTTTCGCGGTAACCTTGATTTTACTTCCGCTGACTTTTACCGACGCTACGGAAGTATTGTTCGACTTAGCCGTGAACTTCTTGGAAGCGTTGCCTTTAACCTTTACATTGACGGTATAGGATTTAGTCACCGTTTTTTTATCGGCGGGAATTGTGATAGTTGCTTTAGACTTCACTGTTAATGATTTTACGTACTTCTTCACGGACTTTGCCTGTACACTGACGCCGAGCGTCGAACAGATAAGCGCCGCGAGAAATACGCTTATTACTCTTTTGAACTTAAATTTCATAATGTCCTCCTATAGTTTTTTTTGCAAGTATTTGCGATACCTTTATATTATAATATAAACTTTTTAAAATTTCAACGATTTTAGGGCTTGTTTAATAAATCGAAGTGATTTGTATCATTTCAACAAAATAGCAATAGAAGCAACATAAACGAAGGAAAGGAAAGACAGATCGGTCTTATCATAGCGAGTGCAAATACGTCTGAACCATTTGAGCTTTTGAAAGAAACACTCTACCAGATGGCGCTCTTTATAGGTATGCCAATCGACATACCACGGCTTAGGACAGTTATCTCTGGGTGGGATCGTATATGTGGCGTTCTGAGAAGAGCGTTTCTCAATTCTTTGATTCGTTTATCAGTTTTGTATATATCGATTGTTTTACTATAAAGCGAAGGCGCCTTTACAAAAAAGGTTTGATAACCGTTGATATCGAAATCAAGATGTGTTGTGTATTCACTGTGAAAACGCTCCATATATATTTTATCATACTGTTCTTTATCTTTGTAAAACAGTTTTGATAATGGTAAATACTCCACAATTATCGCCTACAATTAAAATTATATACTTATTTTTGCGCACTATACGCATCTATCACAAGAGCAATTGGTAAAAACGCCGTATTTTTACTAATTGCTCTTATGTTTTATCATCTGTATTAATAAAAATCAAGTGTTTTTATTAATACAAAGGCAAATTCAGCTTAAAACCACCAACCGCTACGTCCATGCGCTTGAAGATGCAGATAGAGATACTGCAAACACTTTTGAGAAGATGTTTAATCAAAATCGTAAAATGGCATAAAAAGGCTATAAATCCTTAAAACACAGGATGTATAGCCTTTATACTAACAATTTTTCGGCGTCATAGTCGGCAAATAGTCGGCAAGAACACCTTTAATTCTATTATAGAAAAACAAAAACCGCCTTGTAAAATGCCGAAAGATGGCTTTACAATGCGGTTTTTGCTATGGAGCTGATAACCTGTTGTATGTTTGGTTTAGAATTTCATCTCGTCTGTCGCGGTGTGCATTTTCGGAAATGCTTCATCTGCGCTCTCCCTAAAAACGCTTCACTGAAGCGTTTTTGTCTGCGCTTCGGCGCTGACGCTTGAAGCTTGACACGGTCGCCTTCAAATCCGGTTATAAACTCTGTTCCGATGTAAAAAAGAGGCACTCCGTGTGGAGTCAATATCATTAAGATAAGCCAAAGGGTGCAAATCAAAAA
>JAHLBL010000301.1 GCA_020625635.1 bacterium | reverse complement strand
CTAATCCACAGTATCTCCAACAGTATAGCATACAGTCCTTGGAGAGGGACTCAAATAACTACTACTCTATAATACAAGGTAAGATTATTATGAAAATGGAAACTAAATGCATTCAGTCGGGTTACACTCCGAAGAACGGCGAACCCAGAGTTATTCCCATAGTTCAGAGCACGACCTTCAAGTACGAGACCTCCGAGGATATGGGCGCTCTCTTTGACCTCCAGGCTGAAGGCTTTTTCTACACAAGACTTGCTAACCCCACGCTCGACGCCGTTGAAAAGAAGATCGCGGCGCTTGAGGGCGGAGTAGGCGCGATGCTCACCTCCTCGGGACAGGCAGCCACACTCTCGACGGTCACAAATATCTGTAAGTCGGGCGACCATGTGATATGTTCCTCGGCTGTTTACGGCGGAACCTTCAACCTCTTCGCCAAAACGCTTCAGGATCTCGGAATTGCCTGCACCTTCGTTTCCGTTGACGTTACGGAGGAGGATTTGAATAATTCCTTTAAAGAAAATACTAAGCTCGTTTTTGTTGAGTCTATCACAAACCCGTCTCTCGACGTTGCCGACGTGGAGATGTTCGCTCGCTGTGCTCACGCTCACGACGTTCCTCTTGTTGTTGATAACACATTCCCGACACCGATTAACTTCCGTCCCTTTGAGTGGGGAGCCGATATCGTCGTCCATTCTACCTCAAAGTACCTCGACGGTCATGCGGTAGCCCTCGGCGGCGTTGTTGTGGACAGCGGAAACTTCAACTGGAACAACGGCAAGTTCCCGATGCTCAGCGAGCCCGATGAAAGCTATCACGGCATTACATACACAGAGCAGTTCGGCAAGGCGGCGTTTATCGTAAAAGCCCGCACTCACATTATGCGCGATATGGGACCTCAGCAGTCCCCGATGAACGCGTTCCTGCTCAACCTCGGTCTCGAGACTCTTTTCCTCAGAGTTCCGCGCCACTGCGAGAACGCTATGAAGGTTGCAGAGTTCCTTGAGGCTAACGATAAAATCGAGTGGGTTAATTATCCCGCGCTCAAGAGCAGTAAATATTACGACAGAGTTCAGAAATATATGCCTGACGGCACCTGCGGCGTAGTTTCTTTCGGCGTCAAGGGCGGCAGAAAGGCGGCTGAGAAGCTTATGGCTTCGCTTAAGCTCGCCGCTATCGTAACTCACGTAGCCGACGCGCGCACCTGCTGTCTGCATCCCGCAAGCTCCACACACCGCCAGATGACCGACGAACAGCTTGAGGCTGCGGGTATCTCTCCCGCGATGATCCGTTTCTCGGTAGGTCTTGAGAACGCCGAGGACATTATCGCCGACCTTAAACAGGCAATCGACAACGTATGAGCAAGTATTTTGTGACCGCGATAATCGTCGCGGCAGGCGGCTCTACGCGTATGGGGCTCGGCATAAGCAAGCAGTTTATTGATTTGCGCGGCGAGCCCGTGATCGCTCACACTCTCCGCGCTTTTGAAAAAGCGGAGATCATCGACAGCATTGTTGTTGTTTGCCGTGAGCAGGATATGGAGAATATCAGGGATATCGCGCAGGCTAAGGGCATATCCAAGCTCTGCGCTCT
>JAHLBL010000300.1 GCA_020625635.1 bacterium | reverse complement strand
GGGAAGTCGAGGTCTGCGTTATAGTCGGGATACTCCGCGAGCATAACGGTGTCGCCGTCAACGGGGAGAGTCTGCCAGATTTCCTCGGTGATATAGGGCATAAACGGATGGAGCATACGAAGGATTTTCTCGAGCGTCCAGAGAAGAACCTGGCGCGCGTTCTCGGCGGTTTCACCCTCGCTCCACAGACGCGGCTTTGTGAGCTCGATGTACCAGTCGCAGAAGCAATCCCAGATAAAGTCGTAGAGCTTCTGTACAGCGACGCCGAGCTCGAATTTCTCGAGGTTTTCGTTTATTTCCTTAGCTACAGTGTTGAGCTTGGAGACGATCCACTTGTCCTCAACGGTGAGCTCATCGGGAAGCTCGTTTTTAACCTCAAAGTCGTCGATGTTCATATGAACGAAACGGCTGGCGTTCCAGAGCTTATTAGCGAAGTTAGCGCACGCCTCGACCTTCTTCTCGGAGAAACGCATATCGTTTCCGGGGGAGTTGCCCGTTACGAGGAAGAATCTCAGCGCGTCCGCGCCGTACTTCGAGATAATCTCGAGCGGATCGATTCCGTTGCCGAGGGATTTACTCATTTTGAGACCTTTTTCGTCGCGGACGATACCGTGGATAAACACCGTGTCGAACGGCTGGGCGTTCATCTGCTCAACAGAGGAGAAAATCATTCTCGCAACCCAGAAGAAGATAATGTCATAGCCCGTAACGAGCGTGTTTGTCGGGAAGAAGTAGTCGAGATCGGGTGTTTTGTCGGGCCAACCGAGCGTGGAGAACGGCCAGAGCGCTGAGCTGAACCATGTGTCGAGGGTGTCGTCATCCTGTGTGAGGTGAGCGCATCCGCACTTGGGACATACCGAGGGAGCTTCCTTGGCTACGATTACCTCTCCGCACTCGTCGCAGTACCACGCGGGGATTCTGTGTCCCCACCAGAGCTGACGTGAGATACACCAGTCCTTGATGTTCTCCATCCAGTGGTAGTAGATTTTATCAAAACGGTCGGGAATAAACTTTGTTTTTCCGCTCTTTACGCAGTCGATGGCGGGCTTGGCGAGGGGTTCCATCTTTACGAACCACTGCTTTGATACCATCGGCTCGATTGTAGTGTGACAGCGGTAGCAGGTTCCGACGTCGTGAGTGAGCGGCTCAACCTCCTTGAGCGCTCCGCACGCCTTAAGGTCCTCAAGGATCGCCTCGCGAGCCTCGGCTGTGGTCATTCCCGCGTACTTTCCGCAATCAAGAACCTCGGGCTCATTCTCGGCGAGATTGCCCTTCTTTACGAGCTCGTTATATTTTTCAACGTCCTCTTTGCCCGTCATATGTCCGTCATATGTGAAGCAGCGGACGATCGGAAGATTGCAGCGCTGTCCGACCTCAAAGTCGTTGGGGTCGTGAGCGGGAGTTATTTTAACAACACCCGTTCCCTTTTCCATATCGGCGTGGTCGTCGCAGACGATCGGGATCTCCTTATTGAGAAGCGGCAGAATAACGTGACATCCGTGAAGGTGCTTGTAGCGTTCATCGGCAGCGTTGATCGCTACGGCGGTATCGCCGAGCATAGTCTCGGGGCGAGTTGTAGCGAGCTCAAGATATTCGCCCGTTTCCTTAACCTGATAGAGCAGATG
>JAHLBL010000030.1 GCA_020625635.1 bacterium | reverse complement strand
CCCAAAAGTCAAGATTTTTTGAAAATTAGTGTTGCTAAATCGGCAATTTTTTGAGCGGTCATAAATTGTCGAAATCGTATTGGTCGCCATAGTTGACATTATGAATTAATAGTCATTCTTTCTCATATAGAGCAGTGCTTGTTGACCACTTTTTCCTTGTACCGAAACCACTGCTCAAACACGCCACAAGAGTCGGAAATCGTCCAAATCTTGGGGCTTAGCTGCAATCGGGCTGTTCGGTTTTTGGTTACAATTGAACCTTTAGCTGCATTTGTCAGCGAAAAATTAACCGTCTGTGCCTAATTTGCTACCGCTTATTCCGAAACTGTTGACTTGGATTATTATTTATTGTATGTTCTAAACAGAATATTGCTAAGGGGGGGGAGATTTTTGCGTAACAGTGATTTATCATCATATAATATTATTCGCGGGAAATGCTCCCTTTTTGTATGCCGAAGTTGCCGTACAAAGTACGGTTGGGAGCATCAGGGGTGGTGCGAGATGTACTCCGTTGTGCGGCCGTCCTGTAAAGACTGCCGATATTTTCGGGAACAGAATGATGAATGTTCGCACCCAAAAAAGATTAGGGAAGGAGAGATTGCCATATGAAGAAGCTGAAGGTTCGGTTTGAACAGGACAAAACGCTTAATGATATCGAGATTATTATAAGAGCTGCTGAGGAAAACGTTCGGGTAAAAGCAATTATTGAAAGCCTCACGGACAGCGAACCCGAAAAGCTTATGTTGCTCGATAAAAACGGCAATTCCTGCGTGGTTGAGGAAAAAGATATTGTATTTTTATCCGCCGACGGTAAGCAGGTGAGCGTTACAGCAACAAGCGGAGTATACTTTGTCAAGCAGTCGCTTCAAAGCATTGAGGAAATATTAAACCGCGATTTTCTCAGGGTATCGCGATTTGAAATTATCAATTTAAAAATGGTAAGCAAGTACGATTTCACAATCGGCGGAACTCTCCGTATTGAATTCAAAAACGGAATGGAAACCTGGGCTTCACGGCGGTACATTCCGCAGATAAGAGAAAGGCTCTCGGGAGAGGAGGGTTACTTATGTTAGCGAAAATTTTTAAACGCGCGGGCTTAGGCTTTTTAATCGGCATAGTTATCGGTAACGTAATAGCGATATTAACGGGCACGTCTGCAACAGATGGAGTAACCTTCGCTTCAAAGCAGCTGCTCGATATGGCGGGAGGCAGCTCTGTTATCGCAATGGTTTACCAAAGTCTTTTCTCAGGCTTGTATGGAGCGTTATGCTTCGCGGGAATGTCCTTCTATGAAGCTGAGCGTCTGCCTCTGGCGGCGGCTACGGCGCTTCACGCCGCGTTGATTATTCTGACGTATGTTCCCATAGGACTGCTGCTCGGCTGGGTCAGCAATATAATTGAAATTCTGATTATAGCGGGTATGCAGCTTGTCGCGTTCTTCATAATCTGGCTGATTATGTACCTGATTTATAAAAATCAGGTAAAAGAGCTTAACGAGTTGATGAATAAAACTAAAGATAATCCCGAAAAGTGAATTTCGGTTTAATTGTATATATCAAATTTCAGGAGGATTTTTATGAAAAAGCAAGTTTTCAGAGTGCTTAGCATATTCTTGGCGTTTGTTATAATTATCGGATTAATGCCGATCGCAACAAGCGCGCTGCGCTGTAAGCACACGGGCAGCAAGCACTGGGAGTATTATGGCAACACATCAAGCCATGTGCAGATATGTAACGATTGCGGAGCGCGAATCAAGGCTGAGGATCACGACGTCACTAAGAATGACGAATGGAACTTCGTCTATCTTGACGTCGACACCGATATGTCGGGCGGCGGCATGCACCAGCAGATATGCAAAAAGTGCGGCTACACCTACTACAACGACCATTATTACAGCAAGCAGATTGTTGAGATTAACGGCGCTAAACACCCCAATGTATTAATCTGCAGCGATCCCCATTGCAATCACATCAAAGAATTCGACACCAATGGCAGTATTAATAATCATCTTTATTATACCAAGTACGTCAACGGCGACTATCATGTAACTTCCTGCGCCTATTGCGACTACGCTCCGGGTGAGGTTTATCAGAACGGCTTTAAGAAGGTCGCGTCGGGCAAAGTGGATTATAACAATCTTGACCAATACTATGTATTCGCGAATAACGGCGCATATAAGCAGTACAAATATCTTTCCGACGCGGAGAAAAAGAAATATACCACGTTCTATGTGCTTAGTCTGGGCTTCCATTCTCACAAGGCGGGGAAAGATGACTACGAAAAGCACAACTGGTATTCGGTGCGCAACGCTTCACAGCATTGGACGGAATGTCACGGCTGTCACGCTACATACGATAAGGCGGGACATGATTTCTATACATATGTTGTCGACGATGGCTGGCACTATTCAAAAACTACGGTCTGCGAGACCTGCGGTTGGGTTAAGAGCATTAAGTCTACAAGCGAAAAAAACGATAAGGGCAAATGGATAAATATAAAGGAACATTTAGACTCACTACAGAAGATTCTGGATTATAACGGATGCCCCGACGAGCAGCCAAAGCCCGGTCACGGCGGAGATAAAAAGCCTTGCGAGCATCCCGCTTATTATACTGTATACGGACCTGGCGGCGAAACCAGGGTTGATAATTTCCACTACCTGTACTTAGGCGACAAGCACGAGAAGCGCTGCGACTCCTGCAATGAGGCGCTGAGTACCGAAAACTGCAGTTATAAGACCGAAACCTTCGAAAATGTGCGTCAGGCGTATCTGAAAAACCACACGAGCACTGCAGAGGAGCTTGGAAACGACTATATCCCGTGGCTGTATATGGAGGACTATTTCAAGAGCGGTCACTATCAGGTTTGCTCGGTGTGCAAGGGAAAGAAACTTGTCGCTCACAGATGGAGTGAAAGTCCTCATTCCGACGCGGACGTCTGTAAGCGCACCTGTAAGGATTGCGGCTTTACCATGACCTATCGCCAGCGCTCTGAGGGCAGCAAAGACCCGAGTCCGCATACCTATCTCAGCTATCAGGACAACTACTGGGTAGACGCGAACCAGGAGATACACGATCCCGACAGCGGCTGTTGCAGCTATAAATTTACGGGAACGTCCTCGTCGCATAAGCATAAGTCAAAGTGCGAAATCTGCGGCTACGAGCATACCGAGAAGTGTGACACCGACGGCTGGTGCGAGCTTCCGGGTCAGTCGGGCAAGCACCTGCAATTCTGTTCTAAATGCGGCGGTGGCAAGACTGTTGTCGACTGCGGACACGACTATGTCGCTGGCGATAATCTGCCCGCGGGCTTTCACGCGGTGAAGTGCCCGAGCTGTTCGGACGTCTATATCCCGAAGACACCGTGTGATTACGTTCTCGATCAGAAGAACACCGACGAGTTCAAGCACACCTACAAGTGTACATACTGCGGATTTGAATGGCACGACAACCATACCCGCAAAACGATTAAAACAAATGTCAAACCTGCCACGGCGGATAAGGACGGCAGCTATGACCTTGTGACCTTCTGTGAGGTCTGCAACAAAGAGATCGCGCGTTCTACGATTAATATTCCAAAAAAATCCAATCCGAACGCGCTTGCCAACGTCGAAGCCGTTTATGTCGGTGAAACCCGCAACAACGCACACCTCGGCAGCGGTTCCTCGTATCTCAACGGCACAATCGTTATGAACGGCGTGTCGGAATACCTCGCCAATAACTCAAAAACCCTGCTTAACGGAGCAACCTTCGATCCTTCACACGACTTTTTCGTGGACGGCAAGCAGATAAGCCACAACAGCTCTACGCGTATTATGCTGTACGCGAACGCGCTGATGACTGTTACCGACTATACTCAGGATGACGACGATGTCGACGAAGACGACGACAAGGCTGAATATACCTCGATGACTGCGAATGTTAACTTTACCTACAGCGCCCATTATGTCACGACGGTAAACGGCGTAGATTACCGCGACAACACTCCTGTATATGACGGCGACGGAAAGTCAATTTACAACCTTCCGCTCGATTTGTCGGGCGCGCCGATTACAATGACGCTTCCGCTTTTGACGGGAATGTCAAGCAATCAGACGATGTATGTGCGTCAGACGACCGACAACGGCGCGAACTACACGACCTATCTCGGCGATTTTGACTCCGACTACGGCGTATCCTGCGTTACATTCACTACCGAGGACGGCTTTGACGGCGAGTTCCTGTTTGTTCCGACCGAGCACTGGCTCGAGCATCACGAGCGTCAGGAGCCTACCGATAATTCCGACGGAAATATCGAGTACTGGCATGATAAGGGAACTGATAAATACTATTCCGATATTCTCTGTGAGCACGAAATAACAAAAGCGCAGACATATATCAACGCGAATACATATACAATAGACTTCGCTGCGGGAGGCGGCACAGGAAACGCTCCTGCTTCGATTACAGGTGTACATAAGCAGGAGGACGTTACCCTGCCTGCTTGCACATATACTAACCCCGGATACGTATTCTACGGCTGGTCGTCAGGCGACTGGGTGTACAAGGCAGGCGACCTGTATACAGTTACGGGCGACGCTACTCTGACTGCAAAATGGCATACCTCGGGAGATACGATGTGTCATGTTACCTTCCATCCCAACGGCGAGAACGTTGAGGGCACAATGGATGAACAGGTGTGCAAGCCGAACGATACAATACGGCTGCAAAAAAACATCTATACAAGAGAAGGCTACACCTTCTACGGTTGGTCTACAACACCACAGCGGCAGGTGCCTCCGTATGCCTTCGACAAAAATACAATAAGCCCGAGCACGGATATCGATTTATACGCAATCTGGCAGCCAACCTACTATATCACCTTTGACGCAAACGGCGGCGAGGGTACGATGAAGCCGCAGGCATACGAGAGTTCTCCGCTGCTTCCGGGTGACGGATGGTATGTGCCGTATGCTGGACTTAACAGCAACACCTATACCCGTGACGGATACGAGTTTAAATATTGGGCAAAAAATTCCGACGGAAGCGGAGATACATATACAGACGGCGGCGTGTCGCCGATGGATACGACAAACCCCGAAAACATCACTCTCTACGCTATATGGGAGAAAACAAGGTTTACCGTAAACTTTGACGCCAACTGCGATGACGCGACAGGCGAAACGGCTTCCATGAAGTTCGATAAAGGCATCTGGGACGTTATCCCCGAGTGCGGATATGAACGCGAAGGCTACGTCTTTGAAAAGTGGGCGGAGAATCCCGACGGCACAGGCAATACCGTGTATAAGCCTGGACTGCTCAGGACATTTAACCAAGATACAACACTTTACGCGGTATGGAAAAAGACTCATAAGGTAACATTTGACGGAAACGGCGCCGATAACAGCATGTCGGCTCAGACAGTAAACGAAGGAGAATCAACAAAGCTTTCCGAATTTACTCTTAAAAAGGACGGATACTCAACAAGTACATACTGTTGGAACACAAAGCCCGACGGCAGCGGTACGAAGTATTACGACGGTGCATACGTCAATCTGAATGACGATTTGACGCTGTACGCTCAATGGAATAAGACTCGCTTTATAATCACCTATGACGCTAACGGCGGTGAAGGAGAATCATATACTCAGACGGCTGATTTCGGCGAAGGTATGTCAAGTATATGTCCGCGTTGCTCTAAGGTTAATCATCATTTTCTTGACGCGGGAATTGATGTAAGCTACTGCAACTGCTGCGGTTTCGGCGTCGCCCTGAAGGATGAGGGCTCAACCGATAATCTAGCGACTCGCAGCTACGGTTCTCTGTCAAATTATACTCTCGGGACAAAATTCGACAATCTCGCAACGAGTTACGCGGCGTTCGACGCGGACAAGACAGAAGATAATTATACCGCTTTCTTTGACAAGGCAAAAGAGGTTCTCAACGGTTCTGTCAGCAAGTTAACAAAGAACGCTGATTACACAGCGGCTTCAAGCGCGCTTATCGGCGTTGGGAATAATTTAATTTACAACATCGGTGAGACTGAGCGTACTTATGATCAAACCATCTCGGCGGTCGCAAGGTTGTTCGGCTACGACGACGCGGCAACTTTTGCTCAGTACGCGCAAAACGTCGCGGCAGTATATCACGCTAATGGTATAGGCGCGTCGACTTCCTATCGATTAAAATACATCGGCGCTGTTTATACCGATAACGGCTCATTTATACTTCCTTACGCGTTCAAATCCAACCGCAGTGATACGGCGCTGCTTTCGTTCGTGATTGTCGATGCCGATGGAAATGTTTCGGTATGGTTAGATAGCCTTGAAGATATGTTCTCGATAACGGCATATGATCAGACGCTGCCTGAGAACAGTAATACGACTCTGGATGTTTACGGATGCTGTGAGCTCTATGAAAACCCCAGAGCGCTTGAAAACGAATTTACAAAGGACAGATACGTTTTCTCAAAATGGAACACAAAGTCCGACGGCAGCGGCACAAGCTACACCCCGGGTTCCACGGCGTTTACTTCGAGCATGGGCGATGATCTCACACTCTACGCAATCTGGTCACCCGATTTCAGCACAATTACCTTTGACGCAAACGGCGGCGAGGGCGAAATGGAACCGCAGATTGTTGATAACAACATTCCGACAACCCTGAACAAAAATATCTTTACGCGCGAGGGATATATATTCCTCGGATGGGGCTCAAGTCCGACTGCGACTTATGGCTACAACGATGAAGCGACGGTAACGTACAGATACGACACCACGCTTTACGCGCGCTGGGCAAAGGCTATTACCATTACCTTTGACGCGGGCGAAGGCTTCGGTACAATGAAAAAACAGGTTGTGGCGGAAAATACTTACACAGCGCTCAATCCGAATACCTTCCAGCATGAGACCAAGGGCTTCAACTACTGGTCGCTTACTCCTGATGGTGCAAGAGCGTATTATGATAAAGGCAGCGTCAAGCTCACCGAGGATATTACGCTGTACGCTATATGGAAAAACAAAAGTGACGCTTCCTCTAAAATTACTTTTGAGGATATGACCGTACCCTACACAGGAGAGGTTCAGACGCCCGAGGTAACGCTTGCGGACTTTACACAGTATTCCAACCCCACGACATCCTTCCTGTACTACAGCGGAACAGAGGTGAGTCGTGATAATCTGCTGACCAAAGCTCCGACAGATGTAGGCACATATACTGTTCGCGCGATTTATGAGGATTCGATATACAAGGGCTATAAGGACGCGACTCTGACAATCACTAAAGCTGAGCGTGACCTTGTTCCCACAGCGTCTATGTTGCTGCTCTACGGCAGAGATAAAAATATAGCGCTGCGACTGGCTGACGGCGACAACACCGCAATTTCCGATCTCACTGTAACATCGGAAGACGAATCAATCGTTACCCAGCGCGAATCTGAAATCTACAAGTCCGACGGATTAATTGTAGTTCCGATTTCCTATGTGGGCGAAGGCTACACGAATATAAGCTTTACTTTGCCCGCTACAAAGAACTATGAAGCGGCTGAGGCAAGCTTGATTGTAATCGCTAAAGACGGCTACAACGTAAATATTGACGAAATCACGGGCGGTACTGTAACAGTAGATAAGGCTAAGGCTCCCGAGGGAACGGAGGTTAATGTAACCGCTTCGTCGAAGCCCGGATATACACTTGAAAAGCTTGAGGTAACTCACGAGAACTCAGGCAGCACCTACGAGATAAGCGACGGCAAGTTTACTATGCCCGAGCAAAATGTTCTTATCAGCGCAAGCTTTATAAAGAATGATTATACAATAACTTATAAAAATGTTGACGGCGTTACATATTCGTCTGAACTGCCCGAAAGCGCTCATTACGGCGATAAGATTACGCTTTCAGCAGAAACTGACGGCACTAAGGCGGTTAAGGGCTACCGATACAGCTACGGAGATTCCGCTGTAACCGTAAATATAGCTCCGAATAAAAACGGAGAATTTGTATTCAATATGCCTGCTCAGAATATCACTATTGAGGCTGTTAAGGGCAATGAATATGATATTACTGTTGATGACAGCGTTACAAACGGAAGTATTGCCGTTTCCGCCGCAAAGGCAACAGAGGAAAAATATATTATAATTACTCCCAACGCTGACGACGGCTATACGGCAGGGACAATTTCCTATACCGCGAACGGAGATACAAAATCTGTTACCGTAGGAATTGATGACAACGGTAATCAGGTATATTCAATCCTTATGCCTGACGCGAATGTAACGATAAGTGCTGAGTTTATCCCAAATGATGTTCTTACGGGAGCAGCTGACAGCGTAAACGAAAACGCTAAATCCGAGCAGGGCAAGAATGAAGCTCAAATCGCGGTGGATGTTGACGACGCAGCAGCCGAAGCTCTGCAGGCGGCTGTGGACGCTATTGATGTCAATCTGAATGTCAGCGGAAGCAGAAGCATTACTGATGATGAGAAATCCTCCGCCATAGAAGCTCTGGCTCAGGCGGGAATGATTGTGGTCGAGGATAACGACGGAGAAGTTACAGTTAGAACCGCGGATAATAATGACGTTGAAATCAGAGTAGTTGAGAAGACCTACCTCGAAGTTGAGGTCAAGGACTATGAGCAGACAGACGGAAATATGTCCGTCACACTCAATATTACCCCCATGAAGCAGACTGTCGCGACTATTGAGGACGAGGGAACTACGCTTGACAGCGAAAACAGCGTTCCTCTTACACAGGCTGAGGAGATAGATGTTACCGATATGACTGAGGTCACCGTCGGTATTCCCGCCGCAATTGCCGAAGCGGCAGGCGGAGCGGGCAAAACTATCTATGTTCAGCATACGCACAAGGGTATCGTTTACGAGTACCCCGCGGTTATTCAGGGTAACGCGACAGACGGATACACAGCGACCTTTAATAATCCGAACGGCTATTCCGAGTTTACTCTGAGTACTCAGAGTAACTCCGTCGCGTCATTTGAATATAAAGGCACAACATACTCCTTTACCTCTTTCGCAAAGGCTATTGAGGACGCTCTTAAAAAGGATGTAACCGAAATAACAATGCACAGGATGCCTGTCGGCGAGGATATCGCTACAATAACTAAGGCGGTTACACTAACCTTTACCGTAGCGCAAGACTGTGATAATGAGAAGATTGACTTCGACGCTATCTATACCGACTGGCTTGAAACGGATGATGATGTCAGGAAAGCTTCCACACCTGAGCAGCTTGCCGAGCATAAAATGTCTTTTGTTTCGAATAAGAACGAAGCAATCTACACAACACAGGACGGTACAGAAATTGACCTCAGTGACACCTTCACGCGCGACGCTGCCGATACAGCAAATTTCGGTATCGGAAATGTCTTCAAGAATTTTGAAATACTCGGAGTTCAGAAGAAGAACAATGACAGCCAGCGAGCGGTACGCTTCGTAGCTGTGCTGAATAATGATGTTGTTCAGGACGCTGAGGATTACGGATTTATAGCTGTGACAGGCGAGGATATGGACGCGGCTCGCGCAAATATTGCGGGCGTAACTCTCAACAACATTTCAGGGAAAAACGTGTTCAGCTGTAAAGAAACCAGCAACAGCGTAAGCGGTGACTACGGTAAGTATGATGCCGACAAGGATTATAAGTACATCACTTTTGCCGTTAACAATATCAGGGATAAGGGCGTTGCTGTTATGTTCTATCTAAAGGATAAAAACGGTAATATTTACTACGCAACTTATACGAACAAAAGCGGAACGACCTATAACAATTGCGCGGTAGACTGGGCGGCTATCACAAGTAACAGTAATTCTAATTCATAAAGGAGCGATAGAAAATGAAAGATTATCAGGCACCTGAAATGGAAAAGATTGAATACAAAAGCGAGGATGTTCTTACAACCAGCGGCGAAATAGACAACAATTCTGTGAACGATGTTAACGACCTCATTAACAACAAACCGTAACGCAGGGTGTTGCTATGATGAAAAAGGATTATCTCTCACCCGAATTTGAAATTATAAAATATTCGGCTGAGGATGTACTCGTTAACAGTTCCGATAAGCCTACGGACCCAGACGGCTGGGAAGAACAGATAAACAAACCGTAATTTCAGCGGAGACAGTTCAATGCGAATTGTCTCCGCTTTCTTTAGTCCTGTGTGCGATTTGTTTTCTTTGTCGGGAAAACACTCACAAAAATCAAATAAAGCCCGTACAGGTGATTTACGGGCAAAGTAAAGGGAACAGACACGAATCGTGATAACCGTCTCTGTTCCCCTGTGATTATGTCGCAGTACTGAAGCCCCGTGATTTGTGTAGCGCAAACGAGCTTGTATCTTAAACATGAAACACTAGATATTAGTATATAAAATAGAGCAACTTATTTGTATAAAGAATATATAATATTCACAAAAGCTATTGATTTTATAACTAATATATGATAAAATGAAGAAAATAATTCACGGAGGTTTGTATTATGGGATTACTGAATGATGTTATAATGAAAAAACTTTTAGAAATTAAAACTAATACCACACCCTGCGTTGCAGAGGGTGCTTTTTATGCAAATATGTGTGGATGCACAGGTAACTGTGGACAATCTTGTTCCGGTGGGTGCGAAACAGGATGCACTGGAAGTTGCGGTAGAAGTTGTAGTGGTTCATGCAGTTAAGTTATTGATTATAAGTCAGTTTTAAAAGCTGTCTGCTAAAAATGGCAGATAGCTTTTTTATTGAAAAGGAGGATAATATGAAATCTGTAAATAATAAACCGAGATTCTCTCCGAGCTTATGTGTTACTCATAGCTGCAATCTGGACTGTATTTATTGTTATCAAGAACATGATTCTAAAAACAGAATGTCATTAAAAACAGCAAAGGATTGTATAGATTGGATTTTTAATAATATACCAGAAAACATGTCAGGTGTTGAGGTAACATTTATAGGTGGCGAGCCATTAATTGAGTTTGAACTTTTAAAAGATGTTTATGAATACACAAAAGAGAATTACTCACATCACCCCCACATCTTTTATGCAACAACTAATGGCGTGTTGTTAGATGATAAGATGAAGGAGTGGTTTAGTGAACACAAAAACGAATTTGTTCTTGGACTTAGTTTAGATGGATTGCCTGAAGTCCACAACAAGAACCGAAGTAATTCGTTTAACAAAATAGATATAGATTTTTTCAAAAAAACTTGGCCTGAGCAAGGAGTAAAAATGACCCTCTCAGATTATTCATTGGATAATCTTGCGTCTAACATTATTTTTATTCACAATTTGGGATTTAAACAAATTGACGGAGTAAACCTTTTTGAAGGTACCTATGACTGGAGTGACGAAAAATATATTAGGAAATTAATACCGGAATTAAAAAAGCTAGTTGAATACTATGCAAATAACAATAATGGTGAGTCTAATCAAATGATGTCTAGATACATAGATATGTGTGAAGAGATAAATAGACAGAGGAAAAAGTGGTGCGGAATAGGTGTCGGTACTATCTTTTTTGATACGGATGGAACCAAATTACCTTGTCCGTTTTGTACTCCCATGACATTTGACAAAGGATCATTGGAAAATATTCTTGAAACTGATTTTGAGAATAATGATAGTTTTATTGATGATGCTTGTTTTGAGCATTGTTATATTTTTCCTGTTTGTCCATTTTGTCCCGGTGCAAATTATTTAGTAAAAAAGAGTTTTAAGCAACGTGATAAATCCAAGTGTCGAGTACAAAAACTAATAACTCTTTACTGTGCAGATTTGTATGCAAAAAAAATAATTAACAACAAAGATGCATTTCAAGAAGAGCGACTTTATAATATTATTTCTGCTATAGAAAAAATAAAAAAGTACTATATGCCAGAGTTTAAAGAGTATTGGAACATAATGTAATTATGAGGCTATAATATGTTTGATTATATTTCAATAAAAGGGATTGAAACCAATAATTTAAAAGGAATAGACATTAGAATTGCCAAGAATGATATTAATTTGATAATAGGACCTTCCGGTAGCGGGAAGTCTTCATTGGCCTATGATACTGTTGCCCAAATTGGTAATCATGAACTTGGTTGTATGTTTGATAGCATAAATGAACCTGAATACAAAGTGGCTTCATATGAAAATATGATTGTGACAATACCGTTAAAACAACAAAACTATAATAATAATGTACGCTCAACAATAGGAACATATTTTTCGCTTAATTCCTGCCTTGGAAAAATTTTTTCTTCGGTTCTAGGTTTACCATATGATTTATTTGTATTAAACAAATCGGACAATGCATGTCCAATGTGTTATGGGTTAGGTTATTCCAAAAAATTAGACAATCAAAAAATCATTGATTACAACAAAACCATTATCGAGGTTCCAATAAGATGTTGGAATCGATCTAAAGATTTTTACAGAAAAATACTT
>JAHLBL010000003.1 GCA_020625635.1 bacterium | reverse complement strand
ACGTTAACGAGACACAGGGACTCTTTTTCTACTGTCGCGGTGAGAACGATGTTACCGCTTTTCAGGTAAAAATACTCGTATTTTTCGTCGTCTTTTTTTGTCTTTTTCCATTTCGTGTAGGAAAACTTTTCACCGTTGCCGCCGAGCTCGTTATAAACCGCGTTGAAGTTATCGGTGTAGTTGTGGAGAGTAAGCGTAAAGCGCATACCTGTGTCGCAGTCACTTTCTGTGTAGTTGTCGGGGTTGCCGACGGGATAGCTCACTTCCTCGCTTTTTCCGTCCTCGGTGGAGATTGAGACAGTTTTGTTCTTATCATCTCCGCAGGAGCCGAGACAAAAAATCATAACTGCCGCGATAATCAGGCAGATTATTCTTTTCATATCGACCTTACCTCCCTGTTGAGGCGGGCGCAGGGAAGTCCGACAACATTGTTATAGTCGCCGATAATCCCTTCCGCAAACAGCCCCGCGGCTCCCTGAATTCCGTAAGCTCCCGCTTTGTCGCGCCATTCGTCGGTCGAGAGATAGCTTTCAATTTCGTCGTCGGTGAGCTCATAAAAGCGCACGATCGTAGTGACGGAAAAGCTCTTTTCCGCTCCGTTTCTGCACAGACAGCAGCCTGTAATGACCTTGTGCTCTCTGCCGCTGAGCATTCTCAGCATACGCTCGGCGTCGGCTCTGTCGGAGGGCTTTCCGAGCATTTCGTCGTCCGCGATCACAGCGGTGTCACAACCTATGACAAGACTGTCGGGATGATCCTTCGCTATATGCTCCGCTTTTTTGCGGGCTATCAGCTCGGGGCGTTTTTCAACAGCAATACTGTCGTCGACGCTTTCGTCGATATCGGCGGGAATAATTTCAAATTCTTCAAAGATGGTTTTTAACAGCTCCTGTCTGCGCGGAGACGCGGAAGCTAAAATCACATTACTCATAAATTACCCTTCAATCGTTTTTCGGTAAGCTTTTTCCACATTTTTATCCATATTGCCGCCGCGATATATGAAACGGCAAAAACAGCCGCGGACAGTATAATAACCGTAAATACAGGATTGATAATAATTACGGTACCTGTAACAGCTAAAACGTGGGTATATATAAAGGTGTGGAAAAGATAGATGTAGTAAGTTCTGTCCGCTTCTTTTTTCAGCGGTTTTTTAACGTTGATTGCCCCGAAAAACAGGAAAATCAGAACGGACGCAATTATAGTAGGCGGGAAAAAGTAAACCGCGTTATCAATCGGGAGCGGGATTCTAAGAACTCTGAATACAAATTTTATGCTGAAAAACAGCAGCGCCGCAATAAGCAAAACAGAGGGATGGCTGATGTTTGAGAGTTTTCCGTATAATAAAGCTCCTAAAAGGAAAAACGACATATAGGAAAAAATCATCAGCGGCGAGTAAGAAGGCTTACTTTTAAAAAGATTCATCAGCACAATAGAAGCCGCTGTCCAGAATACAGTCAGAACCGCGAAAATCCTTGAGCCGAGTTTCTCTTTCATTCTGATAACAAGAGGAACAAGCGCGTAAATCCCGACAAGAAAATACATAAACCAAAGGTTGTATTCCCTTCCGATGATATAAGTTTTTAACACATCGATTACATCCCTGCCGCGAACCAGCGCTGCACAAATATCAAAAAAGAAGTAAAACGCGGCAATCAGCAAAAACGGCAGGACCGTCTTGAAAAACACCTTTTTGTAAAAGTATTTAAAATCGGTGTTTTTACTGTTATTCAGTATAAAAGCGCCCGATATCATAAGAAAACACGGGACGCAGAATCTTGTATAATTATCAAATATGATATGCAAGAACCACAGCGGTGTATAAAACCCCAAAGAGTAGTATGCAAGGTTAATATGAATAATAACTACGGCCGCTGCGGAGATTATCCGCAGCAGGTCGTAGCTGTTTTGTCTATTATGTATCATTCTTCATCCTTTATTTCAGCTTCGTCGTCGGGAGCTGAATTATCGGCAGGCTGTTCCGTCTCTTCATCGTCGTCGTGAGGCAGGTGCGCGAAGGATACAACACGGTTGTTCTCCCCTATTCTCATAAGAGTTACACCCTTTGACGGACGGGCGCAGATACGGATATCCGAAGCCTTTATTCTTATGACGACGCCTTCCTCGCTGATGAGGATAATATCATCGTCCCTGTTGATAACGCTGATACCCGCGACCATACCGTACTTATCGGTATGATAGTTTTTAAGTCCCTTACCGCCTCTGGACTGAACGCGGTAGTTGTTCGGATCTGAAAGCCTTCCGTAGCCTGTTTCAGATACGGTCAGCACGAGCGCTTCCTCGTCGATAACGCTCATTCCGACGATGCAGTCGCCGTCAGAGAGAGTCATCGCTTTTACGCCGCGAGCCTGTCTGCCCATACAGCGTACATCGGTCTCGCGGAAGCGGATCGACATACCGTTTCTGGTAGCGATAATGATCTGGTCTTCACCATTGGTCATCTTTACCCACGCGAGATGGTCGCCCTCGTTGAGGTCGAGCGCAATCAGACCTCCCTTGCGCGCGGTGTTATAGGCTGAGAGCTCGATTCTCTTTACGATACCGTTTCTCGTAACCATAACGAGGTATTTATCGTCGTCAAATTCCTTGACGGGTATCATCGAGGTCACTTTTTCGTCAGTGCCGATCGGGAGGATATTCGCGATATTCATACCCTTGCTCTGGCGTGTTCCCTCGGGAATAGCGTAGCACTTAATACGGTAAACGCGTCCCTTATCGGTGAAGAAGAGAATATAGTCGTGCGAGTTGCAGATAAACATTTCTGTCGCGACATCCTCCTCGCGGGTAGACATTCCCTTTACGCCGCGTCCGCCGCGGTTCTGGGTTGAGTACTCGCTCTGCTCGATACGCTTGATATATCCGTAGCGTGTAAGAGTTACGACACAATCCTCCTCGGGGATGAGGTCCTCGATATCGACCTCGCCGCTGATGTGACAGATCTCTGTTCTTCTGGGATCCGCGTATTTATTTCTGAGTACAAGAGACTCCTCCTTGACTGCATTGAGCAGAAGCTCGTGACTGCCGAGAAGCTCGGTATATTCCTTGATTTTTTCCTGAAGCGCAGCGATTTCATCCTCGATTTTTCCGCGCTCCATATTGGTAAGCTGACCGAGACGCATCTGTACGATCGCCTGAGCCTGCGGGTCGTCGAGACCGAAGCGCTCCATCAAAGCGAGCTTAGCCGCGGGAGTATCCTTGCTCGCGCGGATAATCTTGATTACCTCGTCGATGTTGTCGATGGCGATTTTCAGACCTTCCAAGATATGACAGCGCTCCTGCGCTTTTCTCAGGTCGAACTTTGTACGGCGGGTAATAATCTCAACCTGGAAATCTATGTAATTCTGGAGACACTCCTTGAGTGTGAGAATCTTGGGCTCACCGTTAACTATAGCGAGGATAATCGCGCCGAAGGTGTCCTGAAGCTGAGTATATGAGAAAAGCTGGTTGAGGACGATCTGGGGAGAAGCGTCTCTGCGGACGTCAATCTCGATATGCATACCGTTACGGTCGGAGTGATCCTCGATATTGGTGATTCCCTCGAGCTTTTTATCCTTTACAAGGTCGGCGATATGCTTAATAAGGCGCGCCTTGTTAACGCCGTAGGGAAGCTCCGTAACAACTATTTTAAATCTGCCGTTCTTCGCCTCGACAATCTCAGTTTTGGCGCGGACGATTATTTTTCCGCGACCTGTCGAGTAGGCGGCGCGGATACCGCTTCTGCCCATAATGATTCCGCCCGTGGGGAAATCGGGACCGGGCAGACATTCCATCAAATCGGAAATCTCCGCGTCGGGATTGTCGATAAGAACATTCATGGCATCGATAACCTCGCCGAGGTTATGAGGCGGAATATTTGTAGCCATACCTACCGCGATACCGCTCGAGCCGTTTACGAGCAGGTTCGGGAAACGCGTCGGCAGAACGACAGGCTCTTTAAGTCTGTCGTCGTAGTTGGGAACAAAATCTACGGTTTCCTTACCTATTTCCGTGAGCATTTCCGTGGAGATTTTGCTCATTCTCGCCTCGGTATATCTGTACGCCGCGGGCGGGTCGCCGTCGACTGAACCGAAGTTTCCGTGACCGTCGACGAGCATATATCTCATAGAGAAATCCTGCGCAAGTCTTACGAGCGCGTCATATACGGAAGCGTCGCCGTGGGGATGATACGAACCGAGCACGTTTCCGACTGTGTCGGCGCACTTATGGTACGGCTCGCGGGGTCCGAGTCCCTTCTCATACATTGTGTAGAGAATACGTCTGTGTACGGGTTTTAGACCGTCGCGGACATCGGGGAGCGCACGGCTTACTATAACAGACATGGAATAGTCGAGGAAGCTCTGCTTCATCTCCTTTTCCACATCGACGTCTATAATTTTTCCGCCTGTTTCGATAATCTCATTTACTTCATTTTCCAATTTATTCACCTCTATGATTTATGCGATAGCCTTACAGGGTAGCTTTTATCCTTTCGTACAGCTCGGGCATACGTTTTTTAAGACTGCACGGACGGAAGGTCTTGCTGTCGACAAAGCCGTGCTCCGTTGTTCCGTAGCCGAGCTCGGTTTCCGTACCGTCATCATTTATTCTTTTAAGTGTGTAGGTAAACTCAATATGCGCGGGGCGCAGTGAAATAACCCATGTTCGGACGATAATATTATCCTCGTAAACCGCGGGGAATTTATAGGTACAGCTGAGATTAATCAGCGGCATCATTATTCCCGCTTCCTCCATTTCGGAGCATTTTATACCGAAAAGCTTAATATAGTCAGTTCTGCCCACCTCGTACCATATAGGATAGTTTGAGTGGTGAGCGACGCCCATTCTGTCAGTCTCGGCATATCGGACTGTCAAATAACTTTTTGAGTGCATCTGTTACTCCTTAAACATCGAGATTCTGTACAAACTTGGCGTTTGTCTCAATGAATTCTCTTCTCGGTTCAACCTTGTCGCCCATAAGGATGCTGAAGGTTTCGTCGGCAGCTTCAGCGTCGTCGAGCCTTACCTTGAGCATAAGTCGGCTGTCGGGATTCATAGTAGTCTCCCAGAGCTGCTCGGAGTCCATCTCACCGAGACCTTTGTAGCGCTGGATTTCGGTTTTTCCCTCTATCTCGGAGAGAATCCTGTCGCGCTCAATGTCGGAGTACGCGTAGCGGTGCTGCTTGCCCTTGGTGGAAATTCTGTAGAGCGGAGGCTGCGCGATGTAGATGTGTCCCTGCTCAATCAGCGGACGCATAAAGCGGAAGAAGAAGGTGAGCAGAAGCGTGCGGATATGCTGTCCGTCGACATCGGCATCCGCCATAATAATAACCTTGCCGTAGCGCAGCTTTGTTATATCAAATTCCTCTCCGATACCTGTGCCGAGAGCGGTAATAACGGGAGTGAGCTTGTCGTTGCCGTAGACCTTATCGAGTCTTGCCTTTTCGACGTTGAGCATTTTACCCCAAAGGGGAAGGATCGCCTGGGTCCTTCTGTCTCTGCCGCCCTTGGCGGAGCCGCCCGCGGAATCTCCCTCGACGATAAATATCTCGGTTTCCTCGCTGTCCTTGCTCTGACAGTCGGCGAGCTTGCCCGGGAGCTGAGCGCTCTCGAGAGCTGATTTTCTGCGGACGCTTTCACGCGCCTTTCTTGCGGCTTCTCTCGCTCTTGCCGAGGCGAGCGCCTTATCAAAAATAACTCTCGCAATCGCGGGATTTTCCTCAAGGAATACGCTGAGCTTTTCGCTGAGGAGCTTATCGACCATGGTCCTTACCTCGGTGTTGCCGAGCTTTGCCTTAGTCTGTCCCTCGAACTGAGCTTCCTTTACCTTTACGCTGATAACGGCTGTGAGACCTTCGCGGACGTCGTCGCCCGAAAGGTTCTTGTCGTTTTCTTTTAGCTTGTTGAATTTTCTGGCGTAATCGTTCATTACACGGGTGAGAGCGCGCTTAAAGCCCTCCTCGTGAGTTCCGCCGTCAACCGTATGAATGTTATTTGCGAAGCTGAGCATCAGCTCGTTGTAGCTGTCAGTGTACTGCATCGCGACCTCTACGGTCACGGTATCTTCGTCGTTCTTAGAAGCAAAGTAGATAACCTCGGGGTGGATTGGGTCAACGTGCTTCTTTTTATTGAGAAACTCTACGAAGCTGGAAATGCCGCCCTCGTAGAAAAAGTTCTTCTGAATAATATCCTCGTTTCTCTCGTCGCGCAGCTCGATATGGATACCCGCGTTGAGGAAAGCCTGCTCACGCAGACGCTTCTCGAGAATTTCATACTCGTAAACGGTGGTTTCCTTGAATATTTTCGCGTCTGCCTTGAAGCGGACTTCGGTACCGCGCTTATCGGATTTACCGATTTTCTTTAAATCGCAGACGATTTTTCCGCGCTCATAGCGCTGGAAGTAGATATCCTCGCCGTCGCAGATTTTAACCTCTACCCACTCGGAGAGCGCGTTTACTACGGACGCGCCTACGCCGTGCAGACCGCCCGATACCTTATATCCGCCTCCGCCGAATTTACCGCCTGCATGAAGCACGGTAAATACGAGAGTAACGGCGGGAATACCTGTTTTCTCATTTATTCCGACAGGGATTCCTCGTCCGTCGTCTTTGACGCGGATAATATCTCCCTTTTCTATAACAACGTCGATTTTTGAGCAGTAGCCCGCGAGAGCCTCGTCTATAGAGTTATCAACAATTTCATAAACAAGGTGGTGAAGACCGCGCGGTCCTGTGGAGCCTATATACATACCCGGACGTTTACGGACAGCTTCAAGTCCCTCGAGCACCTGTATATCGTCGGCGCCGTAATCACCTTCGACCTTTGATACCTTAATTTCTTCGTTATCCAATTCAATTACCTCCGTTACTTAGACCTTTTGCTCTTTTTGTCGGCAAAAGTCCTTAACTCCGATTTCGGAATTTCTTTCAATTTCTGTCCTTTTATCTTAACGTACCTTATGAAAAAAGGCGCGAGTAAAAACGCTATAAAAAGCATTATCCAGCTGACTGCTATCAGCGGAATTATTGATTTTGAAAATGTTCCCGTTAGGTTGAGTATAATAGTATCAATTACGATACCGAAAATCATCATAATAACAACGGGAATTATTATAAGATAATAAGAATTTTTAAAAGTATTATTGCAGTGATAACACTCAATCCGTTTTTTTCGCGAATTCTTAACTATCTCTTTATATCTGTAAACCGTTTTACAGTGCGGGCAGGTCGGCAGCTTAAACATAGCTTAAAACTTCCTGTTGGCTGTGTAGCGGGAACCGTCGGGCTTTTTCGGTTTCGGAGTATATGTCTTGATATCCTCCTCTTCCTCTGTCGCCTTATTTTCCTCTATGATTTCCTCAACAATCCTGTCAGCGGCTGATTTGTTGACCTTTTTAAGAGGAGCGTCCGAGGAAGCGTGTGCCTCGCTGACGTCCTTTATAACAGGAACTACTCTCTCGTTCTCTTTCTCTCTTTTCTCGTTGTTCAGCTTACGCGCCGCGTTGCGGTTATTTTTTATCTGATCAAAGACGTCTCTGTTAAATACATAGTCGTCGCCGACAGAGGGCTCAAAGGTTTCAGAATGAATATTCTCTTCCCTCTGGAGATTCTTTTTCAGCGGAACGTACTTGATAAAGAACGGCGTACAGAAGTAGAAAATAATAAACAGAGCGGCTACCGCGAATATTCCCCACGGAGTGTTGTAACCGTCGGAATTAACCCATAAAATAACTATAATGATTGCCGTCAGTACGACTGCCGCGAAAGCGGCTATAAGGCGGAAGTCCGTTTTTATCTTGCATTCCTTTTTACATCTGGCGCAATTATATATTCCTCTTTTTTTATTGTGAAAAGTTTTGAAATATGAAATTCTGCGTCCGCAGTAAGGACAAACTTTACCTTTCATAAAACTCCATAGCCTTTCCGTCCGCAAAAAAGCGGACAAAATTATGATTTTATTCTTTTATAAACAGTCTGGCTGGAAATCTGGCTTATATAAACCTTTTCTTCACCATTTTCCACACAGACTATAAATGACTTTGGAAGCTCGAAGGAAACATTTATTACATTTCCTTCCTTTTCCGCCCGGGAAAGATACGAGCGGGTGTGCGACGAAACTGTCGTATTATCGAGATCAAATATACCAATAATCGTATCTGTTCTTACAACTGTTTTTTCTCCGAGGTGAAGATACATCAGCTTATTCCCCCGTCTTTGACAAAAAACTTTTTTCCGTTTTTCAGGGCTTCGTGCTCCCCTACTCCGCAGCAGGTTATAAAAACCTGATAACCGTCAATCTTATTCAGCAGGAAATCCTGTCTTTTTCTGTCAAGCTCGGATAAAACGTCGTCAAGCAGCACAACAGGATTTTCCCCTGTGATTTCACTCAGAACCTTTGCCTCAGCAAGCTTAAGGGAAAGCACGGCGCTGCGCTGCTGTCCCTGAGAAGCGAAAATCTTCGCCTTTCTGTCGTTTATTATTATATCAAAATCATCCCTGTGAGGTCCGCCGTTTGTAAAGCCTGACGAGCAGTCCTCGCGGAGATTACTTTTCATATTTTTCTTCAGCTTTTCAGCTATTACATCCTCGCTGTCTCCAAACTGAGCGCCGCAGGTAGAAATATATTTAATATCCAGCTTTTCGTTATTATCCGAAATACCGTAGTGATAGCCCGATGCCTTCTCCGACAGACTTGTTATATATTTTAATCTTTGTACAATTATCTGCGCTCCGAGCTTACATATATTTTCGTCCCAAATCTCAAGCATCATTTTAAGCTCTGGATGGCGAAAAATATCTTTCAGCAGAGCGTTGCGCTGGTTTAGAGTTCTGTTATAATTAGCCAGCGTCATAGCATTCTGAATTTTTTCCCTGCAAATGGCGCTGTCAATAAATCTTCTTCTGGCGGAAGGACCTCTCTTTACCAAGGTCATATCCTCGGGTGAAAAAACTACCGCGGTAAATCTTCCTATCAACGAGGAAGAACCCTGTTTTTTTACGCCGTTGACTATTACTTCTTTTTTTCCTCCGCCGAAGGTCAGCTCGGCATTCTGATTTCTGTCCTGTGAGAAGAATGAAGTTTTAAGCTTAGAGAATTTCTCCCCGAACTTTATAAACTCATTTTCCTTTGACCCACGGAAGCTGTGACCTCCTCCGAAAAGCCAGATTGCCTCCAGAAGATTTGTTTTTCCCTGAGCGTTATCTCCGTAAATTACGTTTATACCTTCACACGGCTGAATGACTCCGTCCGTAAGATTACGGTAATTTTTAAATTGTAATCCCGTAACAAACAATCGGCAGTCACCTTCTTAAACACAGAATATTTTTATACTTCTTCCGTCATATTCGGCGATATCATCGGTGCGGAGCTTTTTTCCCCTCATTGTACAGATTTCTCCGTTTACCTTCACTTCCCCGCTTTGGATCACAGCCTTGGCGTGTCCGCCTGTCTCACAAAGTCCGCTGAGTTTGAGCGCGTCCTGAAGCTTGATAAACTCCGTATCTATCTTTATAACATCAGCCATTTGATAACCTCATAGGAACAACGAGACTTACAAAGCTGTCGCCCTTTACAGGCGTAATGATCATTGGTGAAAGACCTCCGTTGAGAGTGATCTTTACCTCGTCTGTATCGACATTTCTAAGCGCTTCAAGCAGATAGCGGTTGTTAAAACCAATCTCGACCTCTTCACCCATTATCGGAGCGGTAATAACATCGTTAGCCTTACCGATCGCGGATGAACAGGAAAGACGGATCTCATCATTTCTGAAAAGACATCTTACGGGACTCTGGATCTTATCGCCGTTGAGCAGCGACATACGGTCGACCGAATTTATGAGAAGTCTCGTATTTACTACTGTCTCTGTTTTACTTGTTTTCGGAATAGTAGACTTATAATCGAGGAAAACACCCTCAATTAATCTCGAAATTACGATATAATCGTCTACCTTAAACATAAGATGACGCAGTCCTATTATAATTTTAACATTGCTGTCCTCACCGCTGATAAGCTTAAGAACCTCCTGCTCCGTTTTTCCCGGAACAACAAACGAAGCTTCAACCTCGCTGTCAATCTCCTCCTGTCTGAGAGCCATTCTGTAACCGTCGATCGCAACGATTCTGAATTTCTTATCGGACAGCTCAAACAGAGAGCCTGTATAAATAGGCTTCGCGTTGTTATCGGAAACAGCGTAAACGGTCTGTCTTATCATATCCTTGAGTATTCCGCCGTTAATCTCGAAGCTCTGATTTTCCTCGAACGTGGGAAGGTCGGGATATTCGATTGAGGACATACCTACAATCTGATACTCTGCTTGTCCGCTGGTGATATATGTAATCATCCTGTCGTCTGTCTCTATGCAAACGACCTCTTCGGGCAGCTTGCGGACGATTTCGGAAAAAAGCCTTGCGCTTACAACAATTTCTCCCTGAGAGGAAATTGTAGCGTCGATGGTTGTTGTTATTCCTATTTCAAGGTCGTAGCCTGAAATAGAAATTTTCTGACCGTATGCTTTTATCAGTATACCCTCAAGCGCGGGAATTGAAGCCTTGCCCGACACAGCTCTTGAGACATTTGAAACCGCGTTGGCAAGGTCGGTTCTTAGTACATTTATTTTCATATCGGATTTCCTTTCGGTTTCTCTTTTTTATTAAAAGAAACCTATTAATAATTTAATATGTTTAGTAGTAGTAGTAGGGGCTGTTGAAAAGAGGAAAGAATTAAAATTCTCAGTAAATATGAGAATTGTGAGGTAGCTTTTATTCAACCGTCCAATGTTGATAATGTTGAAAATTTGAAGTGTAAAAATGAGATATCAACATTGTGAGGAAAACTGATTGTTAAAAGTGGAAAAAATTGTGGAAAGATTTTTCTTTACTCGTTACTGCAATTTTTAATTATATCTTCAACAATCATCTTAAGCTTTGAATCCTTTTTCATCTTCTTGGCGGTGGTATCTATCGCGTATTTTATTGTGGAGTGATCTCTTCCGCCGAATTCCTTACCGATATTCTCCTGTGTCAGTGTTGTAAGCTCGTTTACAATGTAAATAGCAATCTGACGCGGACCGCTGATATAAGCGCTGCGGTTCTTTGAGCTTCTTATATCCTCGGAATTAACGTTGAAGGTTCTTGCGACCTCTTCTATAATTTTTTCAACCGTTACCTCGGGAGGAGTATCGTTGTTGAGAATATCCGCGATAATATTCTGGACAGATTTAATTGAAGGTCTCTCGCCGTCAAGATTATTTTTAGCCTTGATTTTCTTTACTGTTCCCTCGAGCTGACGGATATTGCTCTTTACATTAGCGGCAATATACTCGCAGACGTCGTTCGGGATCTCAATATTCATAATGTCCGCTTTTCTTTTTATGATAGCGATTCTTGTTTCGATATCGGGCGGCTGGATGTCAGCGATAAGTCCCATCTCAAAACGGCTCCTGAGTCTGTCGTCAAGAGTTTTGATTTCCTTCGGTGGACGGTCGGATGTGAGGATTATCTGTTTATGATCCTGATAGAGTGTCTCGAAGGTGTGGAAGAACTCCTGCTGTGTGCTCTCTTTACCGCCGATAAACTGAACGTCGTCGACAAGAAGTACGTCGTTATATCTGTATTTCTGTCTGAAGTCAGTCATGGTTACGCGGTGGAGCGACTCGATCAGTTCGTTTGTAAAGTCCTCGCCTTTTACGTAACAGATTTTCTTTGACGAATCATTCTTTTTGATTTCGTTTCCGATAGCTTTAAGAAGGTGGGTTTTTCCGAGTCCCGAGTTTCCGTAGAGGAAAAGAGGGTTGTATGCCTTTGAGGGATTCTGGGCGACAGCGAGACATGCCGCGTGAGCGAACTTATTTGAGTTTCCTACGATAAAGTTTTCGAAGGTGTACTCGTAACCGTCGTCTGCCGTATTATTCTCCGTTACGTCTTCAACGACAGGGTGTTCGTCGGGGATTGTAAAAATAATTTCTATATCTGTGTCAAAAACAGCCTTGAAAGCGTCACACAAAAGAACCTTGTAGCAACGTTCAAGTGTTTTGCGGTGGAAGTCGTTGGGTACAAGGAGAGTAGCCTCCTTAGTGTCAAAGTTGAGGTTAATCAGTTCAATTTTGCTTATCCAGGTATTGTAGGCAACGTCTGTGATGCTTCTTCGGCAATAGTCACAAATAGCATTCCATGCTTCTTTAAATTGTTCCATACCTTTTTCCTTTCAAATAAAATTTTCACGTTAAAAAATGACATAATTTCATACGGTATAATTATATCAAAATTTCCACGAAAATGCAATAAAAATATTCGCAATATATAAAGTATATGAGAGACTTTTTTTGAATACAGGGCATTTTCGGGAAAAATAAGGGGTGATATTCGGATAAAATCTGATTTTACCCGAAAAAAACGGATGAAAAATTCGTTATTGGAGGAAAAATGTAAAAAAACGCAATATATTGTATATAAAATATTTTTCTCCACAAGATTAAAAAAATTATTGACGATTTGTAATTTTTATACTATAATGTTAAAATGCAAGTATACTGAGGTTATGTATCCGAAAGGAGGTCAATTCAATGAAAAGAACATATCAGCCCAAGAAGCTTCACAGAAAGAAAGAGCATGGTTTCAGAAAGAGAATGGCTACTGCTAACGGACGCAAGGTTCTCGCGAGAAGAAGAGCCAAGGGTAGAAAAAAATTAACTTATTGATTTCGTTGATCACCGCTCAGCGGTGAAACAGAATAAGACCACTGAGTTGTGGTCTTTATCTTTATTAAAAAGTAAAGATGATTTTTCCCGGGTGTGGTTATTATGAGTGAGATTCTCACTTTGAAAGAAAACAGGGATTTCCAGAGACTTTACCGAAGAGGTAAAAGTTACGTTAGTCCTATACTTGTAACTTATATAATGAAAAATAAAACCGATAACCTCCGATATGGAATAACTACAGGGAAAAAGATTGGCATAGCTGTAAAGCGAAGCCGTGCGAGAAGAATAATAAGAGCGGCATTCTCACAACTGAAAAGTGAAATTGACAGCGGTTATGATATTGTGTTCGTCGCGAGGGGTAAAACTCCGTATGTGAAAAGCGGCGATATAAAGAAGGCTATGGAAAAGCATTTTTCCGAAGCAGGTATCAGAAAGTTATGAAAAAAGCAGCAATCAAGTTTATCCGCTTTTATCAGAGAAATATCTCGGCGAATACCTCGCCGAAATGTAAGTATTATCCGACATGCTCGCACTACGCGGTTGAAGCGATTGAGACGCACGGTTTTTGTAAAGGCTCTTTGATGTCAATATGGAGAATTTTAAGATGTAATCCTTTTTCAAAAGGAGGGTATGATCCCGTTCCCGAAAAAAAGGAAAAAAAAGAGAGGTAACACTTAGTTATGTTACAAATGTTCGGATTTTTAGGAAGTATCCTCGGATACTTGCTCTGGGGTTTATTCTATATCTTCAAAAACTTCGGAGTTTCGATTATTTTCTTTACGTTAATAATCAGATTGATATTATTTCCTTTTTCAATCAAGCAGCAGAAGAGTATGGCTAATACCGCCAGACTTCAGAAAAAGCAAAAGGAAATAAAGGAAAAATACGCCAACAATCGTCAAAAACAAAATGAAGAGATGCAGAAGCTCTACCAGCAGGAGGGCGTCAGCCCCACAGGAGGATGTCTCACCTCTCTGGTACCGATGCTTATTATGCTCGGAATCTTCTACAGTGTAACGGCGCCATTGTCAAATACACTGCACATCGACAAAACAGTTATTGCTAACGCTATGGGAAGCTTTAACGCAATTCCGGGATTTTCGGTTGCGGATACGGCTATTTTCGGAAACAGCGCGACATATCAGGAATTTTCGTTTGTACGAGCGCTTGCCGACGCACAGCCTGTAATTGCTCAGATTTTCCCTGCGGGAGACGCCGCGAATGTTGAAATGCTGGTAAACGGCTTTAATTTTCTCGGCTTGAACTTCCTTTCCACTCCTCAGGGCGAAGGATTCGGCTCGATTTATATAATTATTCCAATCCTGTGTTTTGCTTCCTCGGTAGTAGCTCAGCTTGTTACCATGAGAATCAATAAACAGCAGCAGCGCGGCTGTATGATGTTTATGATGATAGGACTTCCGCTGTTTTCGGCATGGATTTCTTTCCAGGTTCCCGTCGCGGTAGGTTTCTATTGGATTTGTTCTTCGTTGTTCAGTATGGTGCAGTCGATTATTATGGGTAAGCTGTATGGACCTGACGCTCTTATCGCAAGAAGCGAGGCACAGCATGTTGCTCTGCTTGAGCTGCAGGAAGCCCAGATAAAGCCCGTTAAGTAATAACAACTTCAACTTGGTACTTTTTAAATGTTAAAAATCTTATTAACAGAGGGTTAAAAATGATTAAAGAAGCTATTGGAACAGGAGAAACCGTAGAGGAAGCTCTTGAAAACGCAAAAGCTGAACTCGGACTTGACGAATTTGCTGAATTTGAACAGGAAGTTATCCAGCTTCCCGCAAAAAAAGTTTTCGGACTTTTTGGAGGCACACCCGCCAAGGTTAAGGTTACTATTAATATAAAAAGCAATCCCGCAGACGTTGCCGAAGAATTTATCAGAGAAGTTATTTCGGCTATGAATCTCAACGACCTTACGATTGATGTTGAAAAGACGGACAACAGCGCGACCTTCAATATTGAGGGCGAGGACGTCGGCTTTATCATCGGAAGACGCGGTGAGACACTCGACGCTCTGCAGTATCTTACAAGTCTTGTTGCCAATCATGTTGACAACAGCTACTTCAAGATTACCGTTAATACAGGTAATTACAGAGAGAAAAGAGAGAAAACTCTCGAGATCCTCGGCAGAAAGCTTGCTTATAAGGCGGTCAAGACAGGAAAGAAAACCTCTCTTGAGCCGATGAACCCCTACGAGAGAAGAATAATACATACTTCTGTCCAGAAGGTTAAGGGCGCTACATCGTGGAGTGAGGGTGAAAACGCTTCCCGTCACGTTGTGATCGGTCCCGACCCCAAGGCGAGGAATCACCGCAGAGGCGGTTATAATAACCGCAGAGGTTCACGTCCGAGCAGCAGCGCGGCATCGAACCCCGACCGCAAGCCGCTTGACGAGAGCAACGGCGCAGGTCTCTACGGAAGAATAGACTGATTTTAAAGGCTGTCTCATTGAGGCAGCCTTTTCTGTTTAAAGTAAGGAATGAATTGAATGAGCGATAGAACAATTGCCGCTATATCTACTGCGCAGGGTGAAGGCGGTATCGGCGTTATAAGAATAAGCGGTGACGACGCAATAATAATCGCGGACAAAATATTCGAGCCGATGTACGGAAAAAGGCTTGTCGATATGAAGGGTTATACTGCCGCTTTCGGACATATTGTTAAGGACGGCGTTTTTATTGACGAGGCTGTGGCTACTGTATTCAGAGCACCAAGAAGCTATACGGGCGAGAATGTTGTTGAGCTTTCGTGCCACGGAGGTATTTTCATTACGCGCGAGGTGCTGAGAACAGTTCTTGACGAGGGTGCTTTTCCCGCTCAGGCAGGTGAATTTACAAAGCGCGCTTTTCTTAACGGAAAGGTCGACCTCACTGAAGCCGAGGCTATAATTGATATTATTTCCGCGAAAAGCAAGGCTTCCGCGAGAGCGGCTCTCTACGCAAAGGAGGGAGCTCTCTGGAACAGGATTGAAAAGATAAAGAAATCTCTCGTTTCTACCTCGGCTCACCTCAGCGCGTGGGCTGATTATCCCGACGAGGATATTGAGGAGGTAACGACAGACAGTCTTTCAAATACTTTTAAGGAAGCTCTCGCCGATATAAGAAAACTGCTCGCGACATACGATTCGGGACAGGCAGTCAAGCAGGGAATCGACACCGTTATTGCGGGAAAACCAAACACGGGTAAAAGCACTCTGATGAATCTTCTCGCGGGAAGAGACAGGAGCATTGTAACGGATATTCCCGGAACAACGAGAGATATCGTCGAGGATACTGTGCTTGTCGGAGATATCCTGCTCAGACTGAGCGACACGGCAGGCATTCACGAAACAGGCGACGAGGTTGAAAAAATCGGCGTTGACAAGGCAAAGGAAAGACTGAAAAACTGCGGAATAATTCTCGCTGTTTTTGACGGAAGCAGAGAGATAGACGGCGATGATATAAAGCTCATAGAGGAAATCAAAGACGAAAAAACGATTGCCATTATAAATAAATCGGATAAGGAACAGAAATTTGACGCGGAAAAGGTAAAAGAAAAGATAGAAAATGTTGTACAGATTTCCGCTAAAAACGGCGACGGCTTGAAGGAGCTGGAAGAAATAATTACCCGTATTTCGGGTACTGCTGACCTCAATCCGAGCGAGGGTATCCTCTCCAACGAGCGTCAGAGAAACGCTGTTGTCAGAGCGGAACAGGCGCTCAGTCAGTCACTGGAGGCGCTCAGCCTCGGAATGACTTTTGACGCTGTGAACGTTACTCTCGAGGAAGCAATAGAAAGTATTTTAGAGCTTACGGGAGAGAGAGTAAGCGACGTTGTGGTTGACAGTGTGTTCCACAACTTCTGTGTAGGAAAGTAAAAAGTATAATTTGTACTATTCAACTTGTATTGCCCACTCGGTTTATACGAGCAATAATAATATTATTATTTGTGCCTTATCAGCCCACGGTAAGGTATCAGGGCTTTTCTATAACTACTTGTGGGCTGAAAGGCTATAGCGATTTATATGAATTATAAAGCGGGAAAATTTGACGTTGCTGTAATAGGAGCGGGACACGCGGGAATAGAGGCAGCGCTCGCGTCGGCAAGACTCGGGTGTAAAACCGTTGTGTTTACAATTAATATGGACGCAATAGGTAACTGTCCCTGCAATCCCTCAATAGGAGGAACGGCGAAGGGACATCTCGTCCGTGAGATTGACGCTCTCGGCGGAGAGATGGGTAAGACTGCCGATGAATGTTTTTTGCAGAGCAGGATGCTCAACCGCGGAAAAGGTCCTGCCGTTCACTCGCTCAGAGCGCAGATAGACAGAAGAAAATACTCCGACGTTATGAAGCATAAGCTTGAGCTTCAGGAAAATCTTGAGGTTCATCAGGCGGAGATCACGGATATAAGAAAAACAGACGACGGCTATACGCTGACGACAAGAATGCTGGCTGAATATGATGTTAAGGCTGTTATTATAGCGACAGGAACGTATCTCGGCGGAAGAATTTTTGTAGGCGAGGTAAGCTACGAAAGCGGTCCCGACGGAGTATTCCCCGCGAGCTTCCTCGGTCAGAGCCTTAAAGACCTCGGCTTACCGCTGAGACGATTCAAAACGGGAACGCCCGCGAGGGTTTTGAAAAGCAGTATTGACTTTTCTGAGCTGGAGGAGCAGTATGGCGACGAGCCCCCAATCCCGTTTTCTTATGACACTGACGACCTCGGAGAAAACAAGGTTATTTGCCACATAAGCTGGACGAACGAAAAAACCAAAGAAATCATTCTTGAAAATATTCACCGCTCCCCTCTTTACGGCGGAAAGATTGAAGGCGTGGGACCACGTTACTGTCCGAGTCTTGAGGATAAGATTGTCCGTTTTGCGGAGAAAAAGCGACATCAGCTTTTTATTGAGCCGTGCGGACTTGATACCGAGGAAATGTACTTGCAGGGTATGAGCTCCTCTCTACCCGAGGAAGTCCAGCTGAAATTTTACCATACCATAAAAGGACTTGAGAACGCGGTTATTATGAGACCCGCGTACGCGATCGAGTACGACTGTGTTGATCCGACCGAGATGTCCGCGACGCTGGAATTCAAAAGATTTGAGGGCTTATACGGCGCGGGACAGTTTAACGGCAGCTCGGGATATGAGGAAGCCGCCGCTCAGGGACTTGTCGCGGGTATAAACGCCGCGCTGAAAATCAAAGGAAAAGAACCTCTGGTACTTGACCGCTCTTCATCGTATATAGGAACACTCGTTGATGACCTTGTAACAAAGGGAGCGAACGAGCCTTACAGAATGATGACGTCCAGAAGCGAGTACAGACTTATTCTCCGCCAGGATAACGCTGACGTAAGACTTACTCCGATTGGAAGAAAGATCGGACTTATTGGCGATGACAGGTGGGAGAGATTCAATAGAAAGCAGGAACAGAAGAAAGAGGAGCTTAAAAGAATTTCAAAGATAGTTATTCCTCCTTCGGATAGAATCAACGAGATACTTGTTTCACGTGAAACATCTCCCCTCTCCACAGGCGCGAAGCTTATTGATTTGCTGCGCCGTCCTCAGCTCAGCTATGAGGCGCTCGCCCCGATAGATACGACACGACCTGATCTTGACCCGAATATTTTTGAGCAGGTTGAGATTGAGGTCAAGTATGAGGGTTACATAGAAAAACAGCTCAGACAGGTCGAACAGATGCAGAGGCTCGAGAAAAAACTTCTGCCTGCGGACTTTGATTATACCGAGATAAAGGGACTGCGGCTTGAAGCTCAGGAAAAACTTAATAAGATCCACCCGCTGAGTATCGGACAGGCTTCAAGAATTTCGGGAGTAAGTCCAGCCGATATAAGCGTCCTGCTGATTTGGCTGTCACAGAGGTAAGCGGCTATGAGAAATGAAGTAAAAAAAACATTAAATAATATTGGAATTGAAATATCTGCCGATCAGGCTGTACAGTTCGAAAAATATTATGAGCTTCTTATCGAGTGGAACGAAAAAATCAACCTCACGAGAATCACCGAAAAAAGCGACGTTGCGCTGAAGCATTTCGCCGACAGCCTTACGCTTCTGAATTACTGCGAAGTTCCCGAGGGCGCGAAAGTTATCGATGTCGGTACGGGCGCGGGTTTCCCCGGTATCCCGCTGAAGATAATGCGCCCCGATATAAAACTCACACTTCTTGACAGCCTTAACAAGAGACTGAATTTTCTTTCGGAGGTCTGTGAGCAGATCGGAATTGAAGCCGAACTTGTTCACGCGCGAGCGGAGGACGGCGGACAAGATAATAAGCACCGTGAGAAATACGACGTCGCGGTTTCGCGCGCGGTCGCGAGATTGAATGTGCTCAGCGAATATTGTCTGCCTTATGTTAAGGTCGGCGGAGTATTTGCGGCGATGAAGGGTCCCGATTTACGCGAGGAGTTTTCTCAGGCTGAGGAAGCGATTGAAACTCTCGGAGGACAGCTGCTTTCGCTCGACGAGTTTGAGCTTGAGAACGCGGGAGAAAGAACTATAGTAGTTATAGAAAAAACCGCGCACACGCCAAAGCAGTTCCCGAGACAAAGCGGAAAAATAAAAAGTAAACCATTATAAAAATGAGCCGAACAGTCGGCTCTTTTTTCTCGCTGTTTTTCGGCAAAACATTTTATAATATTCGCTCACGCTTCGACACATTATTTAAAAGAGACGTGGTATTATATAGTCACAGAGACAGACAAGCCCTGTGAGGTGAGATTTTGAATTATTTGGCTAAAAGCGAAAACAAAATAACCGAAATCTCCACCGTTAAGATACGTCCTAATAAAACTCAGCCGAGAAAGATATTCGACGACGCTCAGCTAAGAGACCTCGCGAAGTCGATATCAGAAAACGGTATTCTTCAACCGCTGACGGTCAGGAGAGTTTCCCAGAACGAGTTCGAGATAATCGCGGGCGAAAGACGACTGAGAGCGGCAGTTATGGCAGGTTATTCAAAGGTACCCTGCATAATAGTCAAGTGCAACGACAAGGAGTCCGCCATGCTCGCGCTGGTAGAGAATCTTCAGCGCTGTGATTTAGGAATGTTTGAGGAAGCGAGAGGTATATCGCGGCTGATACGTCGGTACGGGATAACTCAGGAGCAGGCGGCTAAAAAGCTCGGCAAAAGCCAGAGCACAATAGCCAATAAGCTCAGATTGCTCAATCTTTCCTATGACGAGCAGGACTGGATTGTTCAGGCAGGACTTTCGGAGAGACACGCGAGAGCTCTTCTCAGAATTTACGACCAGCAGCTCAGGCGTGAAGCACTCTCGAAAATCATTGCCCAGAATCTTAACGTCGCGCAGAGCGAGGAGCTTATCGACGATATGCTGCTCGGCAGCGCTATAAAAAATGACACCGAGAAAAAGGCGACAAGAAAAATACTTATCCGGGATGTCAGGATCTTTATCAATACGATCAACAAGGCTGTCTCAACGATGAAACAGGCGGGAATAAAGGCTGTCTGTAATCATCGCGACAACGGTGACTACATAGAGTACACCGTAAAAATTCCAAAATAGCTTTCCACGTTTGGATGCTATGCATCCATCCACTCATACCCATTTCCTTATCTAAACCCCTTGCCAAAGCCGCACAGTTTCTGTGCGGTTTTTGGCATTTGTTTCACGTGAAACAATAAACAATAATATTTTCAAAAAATTTATAAAATCACTTTAATTATAACTGCGATTATGGTACAATAAAATCGTAATTTTTATTAAAAAGGTGATTTTTTGGCAAAAGTAATCGCAATCGCAAACCAGAAGGGCGGCGTCGGTAAGACTACCACTGCCGTTAACCTTGCCGCCTGTCTCGGAGCGTTGGGAAAAAAGACCCTGCTCGTTGATGTTGACCCGCAGGGCAACGCCACCAGCGGTGTGGCTGTGGACAAGCGCCGACTCACTAAATCAACCTACGATATTCTCGTCGACGGCGCAAAGGCAGAGGAAGCTCTGTTCTCAACAAAATATGAAAATCTCCACATTATTCCGAGTTCGCTTGACCTTGCTGCGGCTGAACTCGAAATCGCGGAGAAAAATCACAGGGAGGCTCTGCTGAAGAACGCGATCCTTCCGATAAAGTTCAATTATGACTACATAATTGTCGACTGTCCGCCTTCGCTCGGACTTATCACGGCGAACGCGCTCACAATGGCTGACACTATCCTCGTGCCTATTCAGTGTGAATATTACGCGCTCGAGGGATTGTCACAGCTTATGAGCACAGTGCGCAGAGTTAAGCGCCAGTATAACGGCTCGCTCGAGCTCGAGGGTGTACTGCTGACGATGTACGACGGAAGACTTAACCTCACTCAGCAGGTTGTTGAGGAAGTTAAAAAGTTCTTTCCGCGAAAGGTGTTCAAAACGGTTATCCCGCGCGGAGTACGTCTCTCGGAGGCGCCCTCATTCGGAATGCCCGTAATCTACTACGATAAAAGCTGCAAGGGCTCTCAGGCTTATACAGAGCTCGCGCAGGAAATAATAAAGAAGGGGTGAGAGAATGGCTAAAAAAAGAGGAGGACTCGGAAAAGGTCTCGGTGCGATTTTTATCGAGAACGAAACCGAGGACGGCGGCTCAACCGTCACCCTTAAAATTTCCGAGATAGAGCCTAACCGAAACCAGCCCCGACGTGAGTTTGACGAGGAAGCGCTCAACGAGCTTTCCGAGAGTATAAAGGCGCACGGGCTGATTCAGCCGATCCTTGTCCGCCCTATACTCGGAGGCGGCTACCAGATTGTCGCGGGTGAGCGCCGTTACAGAGCGTGCCAGCTCGCGGGAATCAGCGAAATCCCCGTAACGATCCGCGACCTCACAGAGCAGGAAACGATGGAGCTCGCGCTCATAGAGAACCTACAGCGCGAGAATCTCAACGCTATTGAAGAAGCGCAGGGCTACCGTTCGCTTATGGACGAATACGGACTCAGCCAGGAGGAGGTCTCCGACGCTGTCGGAAAATCACGCTCGGCTGTCGCGAATACGCTGAGACTTCTCAACCTTCCCGAGCCCGTCGCTCAGAAGGTTCGCGAGGGAAGAATCAGCGCAGGTCACGCGAGAGCGCTGCTTTCCTTTAAGGATGAGGACGAGATGATAAAGCTCGCAAACACCCTTGAGGAAAACGAGCTTTCCGTAAGACAGATTGAAAATCTCGCGAAGCAGCAGAAAAAAGAAAAGCCCGTACCCAAACCTGAGAAAAAAGCTACATATTACAGCATTGTTGAGCAGACGCTCAGCGAGTATCTCGGCACAAAGGTTAAGGTCAATCCGCTCAATGGAAAAAAGGGCGGAACGCTTTCGATCGAATTCTACAGTAACGAACAGCTTCAGGAGCTGGCTAAAAAGTTAGAGGATAAATAAAGGAGTAACAAAATGATTGACATTAAATTTTTAAGAGAAAACCCCGACGTCGTAAAGGAAAATATAAAGAAGAAATATCAGGACAGCAAGCTTCCTCTTGTTGACGAGGTAATCGAGCTTGATAAGCTCAGCCGTGAGGCTAAGGGCAAGGCAGATTCGCTGAGAGCAAACCGCAACAAGCTCTCAAAGCAGATCGGCGCTCTCTACGGACAGGGCAAGCGCGAGGAAGCCGAAGCTCTTAAAGCTGAGGTTCAGGCTCAGGGCGAGGAGCTCGCCGCGCTTGAAGCTCAGGAGGCTGAGCTGGGTGAGAAGGTCACAAAGATAATGATGACTATTCCGAACATCATTGACGATGTTGTTCCGATCGGTAAGGACGACAGCGAGAACGTGGAGGTCGAGCGTTTCGGCGAGCCCGTAGTTCCTGATTTTGAGGTTCCTTATCACACCGACATTATGGAAAAGCTCAACGGCATTGACCTCGACTCCGCGCGTAAGGTTGCGGGCAACGGCTTCTACTATCTTATGGGCGATATCGCTCGTCTGCACAGCGCAGTTATTTCCTATGCACGTGACTTTATGATTAACCGCGGCTTTACCTACTGCGTACCGCCGTTTATGATTCGCTCCAACGTAGTTACAGGCGTTATGAGCTTTGCCGAAATGGACGCGATGATGTATAAAATCGAGGGCGAGGACCTCTATCTTATTGGCACATCAGAGCATAGTATGATCGGTAAGTTTATCGACACAATGATTGACGAGGATGAGCTTCCCAAGACGCTCACAAGCTACTCGCCCTGCTTCCGCAAGGAGAAGGGCGCTCACGGAATAGAGGAGCGCGGCGTATACCGCATCCATCAGTTTGAAAAGCAGGAAATGATCGTAGTCTGCAAGCCCGAGGACAGCAGAATGTGGTTCGACAAGCTCTGGCAGAATACAGTAGACCTTTTCCGCTCAATGGATATTCCCGTAAGAACTCTCGAGTGCTGCTCGGGTGACCTCGCTGACCTCAAGGTCCGTTCAATCGACGTTGAGGCTTGGTCTCCCAGACAGAAGAAGTACTTTGAGGTTGGTTCATGCTCTAACCTCGGTGACGCTCAGGCGCGCCGCCTTAAAATCCGCGTAAAGGGTAAGGACGGCAAATACTTTGCCCATACACTCAACAACACGGTTGTCGCTCCTCCTCGTATGCTTATCGCTTTCCTCGAGAACAACCTCAACGAGGACGGCTCAGTCAACATCCCCGAGGTGCTCAGACCTTATATGGGCGGACAGAGTGTAATTAAGTAATAAAGGTGGAATACACCTGAATATATTTTCCATAAAGGAGGAAAGAATATGGAAAAAATCAAAAAGTATATCGCCGAATTTATCGGTACCGCGGTACTGGTAGTCGGCGGCTGCGGAACCGCGGTGGCAATCAACACCGTTTCCGCAAGTAACGGCATCTCTGTGCCGACAGCAGGTACGATCGTTGCGATAGCGCTTGCGTTCGGACTTTCGATCGTCGCTATGGCGTACTCGATCGGCAACGTATCGGGATGTCACATCAACCCCGCTGTTTCCTTCGGTGTTCTTATTAACGGCGGAATGAGCGTTGCGGACTTTGTCGGCTACGTAGTTGCTCAGCTTCTCGGAGCTACCGCGGGTGCCGCGGGTTTGTGGCTTACCTTCGGAAGCAACAAGGCGCTCGGCGCTAACGGCTTTAACGAGGCAAGCGCGCTGGGCATCGGTATGAAGGGCGCGTTTGTAGTTGAGGTTATTCTTACTTTCATCTTTGTCCTCACAATCCTCGGCGTTACATCCAAGGTTGAGAACAGCTCTGTTGCAGGCGTGGTTATCGCTCTCACACTCGTGTTCGTTCACCTTATCGGTATTCCTTTCACGGGAACCTCCGTTAACCCCGCAAGAAGCTTTGGTCCCGCGATTCTCTCGGGCGGCAAGGCTCTCGAGCAGCTTTGGGTATTCATAGCAGCTCCTCTCGTAGGCGCAGCGATCGCGGCTGTTGTTCACCGCTTTATCCTTAACAGCAAAGACTGATATAATAAAATTATTATAATCCAAAAGCAAAAGGTCGGTTCATACAGAGCCGACCTTTTTATCAGTTTAATAACTATTAACCTTATAATTGTATTATGTTGATTGTCGCTGATACCTTCATTATAAGGTTTTATCAGAAATCAGTTTAACTTCTATTATCCGACAGAAAGAGCAGAAAAAGGAACCCCCGACCAATGTCAGGGGTTCTCTGTTTTTGATGAAATTATTAGTCATCATCGGGATCGAGATCGGGGGGAAGATCGATGGGCTTATTGGGATTAACGGGGGGATTGTTATTGCCCTGAGAATCTGTGAGAACTTCCTCGGAATTGTATTTAACAACATCGATTTCGGGATTTTCGTATTTTTTCTGATCCATTTTTAAACCTCCTTTAAGAATTCTCATACTTGTATGAAGAATCACCGTACTTAGCAATACACTCCATAAGATCCTTTGTAGTACCTGTGGCACTTGGAAGCATTAAATTGAGGTAAGAGTTAATGCTGTAGCGATAAGTATGGCTGATAGCTGTACCGTTTCTTGTCATTGTGAAGTCAACGGGAGCACCCATAAGGCTGGGCTTAACGCCTCTCAGAATAAAGTACACACCTGTATTGTCTTTACCTTTTTCTGTTACTGAAATATCATAATCGTCGGAGCTGTTATTAACTTTTGCTCTCATAACGATTCCGTCAAGATCGGAAACAGAGGTAACATCTCTTACGTACATTTTATACGCGATGGTGTTCTCGAGGCTTAATGTAGCGCCTAACCATTTTTTCTCAGGGTTGCTGATCTGAACATATTTATTATTCTTAATATTTTCGAGCTCGGGAACATTCTGTGTAGCGTAACCCTGCTGAGCAGAGGTCAGATTTCTGTTAACATACTTAGAGGAATCTATGCCCAACTGAGCCTGACACGCGGCGCCATAGTTAAGGAGATCAACAAGAAGAGTTTTGGTCTTGCTGTCGGCATTGGGGAGCTGGTTGTTGCAGTAAGTGAGAACGCTGTAATCCTTAACGGCACTCTTGAAAGCTACGCCTTCACGCTCTCCGTAAAGTGTTGCCGAATAAGTAACTCCTATGAGCTGAGGATAAACATTGTCAAATTTAAACGCATAATAATCAGTGCCCGCGAGATTCTTTACTACGGGAGAGGTGATGGCGGGGTAAGAATTGTTGTTTTCGTCAACAACCTCGACTCTTAAGTTTTCAAAGCCGTTATTGTCGATTAATGACTTCTTAACGAGGAAGTTGATAGAAATACTCTCTTTAAGTGAGAGGCTGGCGCCCGCAAATTTGAATTTCGGGAGATTTGAGTCGGAAGCTGCGTTGTCGAGATCCTTATGACCTGCGCTGACAGCATAACCGTCAACTACGTTAGCGTAATCAAATGCTACTGAACTGCGGGTGGTATCTTCTTTCTTAACCTGAGCGGCTGTGTAGATATCGGTGACAGAACCTGAAATGTCAGAGGAGCTGTAGCTGCCTTTTACGATAAATCTTACGGTAACAGCGGCTTTAGATGTGGAAAAGTCAAAAACATCTGCAGTGTAGGTAGAGTTGAATTTAAGAGTTCCGTTTTCATCATCGCGATAAAGTGAGGACGAACTGCCGTTACTGTCACTTGCTGAATAAACTGTTACGGTATCAACGCTCAGCGCGTTTGACGGATAGGTAACCACACCCTCAAAAGCGCAAAGGGGATCAGCGGCAGTAAGACAGAATGAATAATCAACATACTCTGTCGTAGCGCTCGCAGGTACAATCGCAAAACTTGTGGCGAGTGCACCGATGATGAATACCGATAACAGAATAAGAGCTTTACTTCGTTTTTTGGACATAGATACTCCTCCTTATATTTGTATACAAATACATTATACTATACTTTTTAGAATTTAACAATAGAAAAAAACAAAAAAACTATTTAAAATTTATTGAAAAGAACAAATTTGTTAACTATCGCTAAATATATCGCTCAAATAATAAAAATTCCTTGAAAAATAAGATGTAATTATATATAATAGAAATGTTAATCTGTGAATAAATGAAGATATTCGGAGGAAAATATGGCTAATAATAAGAAAATGGTCGAAGCTATTACAGGCAGAGACGAGGATTTCGCTAAATGGTATACGGATATTGTAAAGAAAGCCGAGCTCGTTGATTATTCGAGCGTAAAGGGCTGCATGGTATTCCGTCCCTACGGCTACGCGATCTGGGAAAATATCCAGAAGGATATGGACAGACGCTTCAAGGAAACAGGCGTTGAAAATGTTTATATGCCGATGTTTATTCCCGAGAGTCTGCTCCAGAAGGAAAAAGACCACGTTGAGGGTTTTGCGCCCGAGTGCGCGTGGGTTACCGTCGGCGGACAGGAGAAGCTTGCCGAGAGACTTTGCGTAAGACCTACCTCCGAGACACTTTTCTGTGAGCATTATAAGAAGGTAATCGAGACCTACCGCGACCTTCCCAAGCTCTACAACCAGTGGTGCTCTGTTGTAAGATGGGAGAAAACTACACGTCCGTTCCTCAGAAACTCCGAGTTTCTCTGGCAGGAGGGACACACTGTCCACGAGACAGCCGAGGAGGCTAAGGAGGAAACACTGAGAATGCTCAGAGTTTACGAGGACTTTTACCGCGACACACTCGCTATTCCCGCCGTTGTCGGCAGAAAAACCGAGAAGGAGCGTTTTGCGGGCGCGGAGGAAACATATACGATCGAGCCGATGATGCACAACGGCGTTGCGCTTCAGGGCGGCACGTCGCACTACTTCGGCGACGGCTTCGCCAAGAGCTTTGATATCAAGTTCCAGGGCCGTGACAACAAGCTGCATTATCCGCACCAGACGTCATGGGGAGTATCCACCAGAATGATCGGCGCGATCATTATGGTTCACGGCGACGACGACGGACTTGTGCTTCCGCCGAAGATCAGCCCGATTCAGGTTGCGGTTCTTCCGATCGCGATGCATAAGGAAGGCGTGCTTGAAAAGGCGGGCGAGCTTAAGGATATGCTGAGCAAGAAGTTCAGAGTCAAGCTCGACGACAGCGATCACGCTCCGGGCTGGAAGTTTGCCGAGTATGAGATGAAGGGCGTTCCCGTTCGTGTGGAGATCGGTCCGAAGGACATCGAAAAAGGTCAGTGCGTAATCGTGCGCCGCGACAACCGCGAGAAAATTTTCACTCCGATCGACAGCCTTGTCGAGACAGTCGAAAAGACCTTACAGGACATTCATGACGCTATGTACGAAAAAGCGCTTAAGAATATGCAGGAGAAAACCCACGTCGCGACTACCCTCGATGAGTTCGTCGAGATCGGCAAAAGCGAGGGCGGCTTTATCAAGGCTATGTGGTGCGGCGAAACCGAGTGTGAGGAAAAGCTTAAGGAAATCACTGGCGGCGTAAAGAGCCGCTGCATCCCGTTTGAGGAGGAACACCTCGCCGATACCTGCGTGTGCTGCGGTAAGCCCGCCAAGCATATGGTTTACTGGGGTAAGCAGTATTAATCTTAGAATCGGCTTATTTGTTGCGTTATCCTAATCCTTTTCATCAGAAAATCAGCACAAGAGGTGACATTTAATGCCTATCAAGGTTCAGAGCAATCTGCCCGCGATAAAAATACTTGAGAGCGAAAATATCTTCGTTATGCCCGAGGAAAGGGCTATGGCGCAGGATATCCGCCCTCTTAAAATAGTTATACTCAACCTTATGCCCACAAAAATCGTTACCGAGACCCAGCTTCTCAGACTGCTCGGCAACAGCCCGCTGCAGGTTGATATCGAGCTTTTGCAGATGGCGACACACAAGTCCAAGAACACCTCGCGCCGTCACCTTACGACCTTCTACAAAACCTTCGACGAAATCAGAGACCAGCGCTTTGACGGTATGATTATCACGGGAGCGCCTGTTGAGCTGATGGATTTTGAGGAGGTCGACTACTGGGATGAGCTCTGTGAGATTATGGACTGGAGCCGCACCAACGTGTATTCCACTATGCATATCTGCTGGGGCGCGCAGGCGGGGCTGTATTACCACTACGGTGTAAGAAAGTTTGAGTTTATCGAGAAGCTTTCGGGCGTTTTCGAGCACAGGATACTCAATCCGCTTCACCCTCTGCTCAGAGGCTTTGACGAGACCTTCCGACTGCCTCATTCCCGATACACGGGAGTTGTTGAGTCGGATATTCTCAAGCGGCCGAATCTGGAGATATTAGCCGCGGGTAAAAAGGCGGGAGTCTCGATCGTCGGCAGAAAGAACGGACGCGAGTTCTATATTCTCGGTCACGCCGAATACGACCGCGACACTCTCGCCGAGGAATATTCCCGCGATATCAATAAGGGGCTCGACGTACATATCCCCGACAACTACTTCCCCGACGACGACCCAAGCAAAACCCCGAAGCTCGTGTGGCGTAGCTACGCGTCGCTGCTGTTCTCAAATTGGCTGAACTACTATGTCTACCAGCAGACGCCCTACGACCTCGAGGATCTGAAAAAGTTATATGAATAAAAACTGAGGCTGTTTCATCTGATTCAGCCTCATTTTTTTATTCCACATTATCCAAAAGTATGATATTTAAGATTTTTTAGAAAAACAGTCGCTTTTTGCATATCGAAAAGTTCAAAATAAAGTGATATTTTCACTAATTTAGCTGTTAACGGCTTAACTATTAGTATAATTTTACTATGGAAAAAAAGACGTATGTGTGTTATTATGTTAGCAACGGCTGAAAAGCGCGTTTATACTGATATTTGATATCAGAGATTTTATGGAGGCAAAGTTATGAAATTTAAGAAAACATTAGCAGCGCTTCTCGCGGGATTAATGATGGTAAGCGCGATTCCCGCGGTTTCCGCGGCTGAAGAAAACGAGACAGATCCTGTGACGGAAACCGTGACAGAGGAGCCTGTT
>JAHLBL010000299.1 GCA_020625635.1 bacterium | reverse complement strand
CAGTCCGCAGGTCTTGAGGTTACTATGATCAAAGACGTAACCCCGATTCCCCATAACGGATGTCGTCCTCCCAAGAGAAGACGTGTATAGTATTTAAGGAGGAAAGAATATGGCAAAAAATATGCAACCTATTGCAAAACGCTGCAGAGCTCTCGGAATTTCTCCTGCAGTTATGGGTTACTCGGGCAAGACTTCTTTCAGAAATCCTAACGGTAACTCAAGAAGAAAGAAAAGTGAATACTCCCTTCAGCTTACAGAGAAGCAGAAGGTAAAGTTCATCTATGGTATCATGGAAAAGCAGTTCAGAGCTTACTACGAGAAGGCTGAAAAGGCTCAGGGTAAGACAGGTTCTGTTCTTCTTACACTTATTGAACACAGACTTGACAACGTAGTTTTCCGTCTCGGTCTTGCTTCCACACGCCGTGAGGCACGCCAGCTCGTAAACCACGCTCACTTCACCGTTAACGGCAAGAAGGTTAACATTCCTTCCTACCTCGTTAAGGTTGGCGATGTTATCGAGGTTAAAGAGAGCAGTAGACAGACAAACCGTTTCAAGGCTATCGCCGAGAACAACAACGTAGTTGCTCCCAAGTGGCTTGAAAAGAAGGACTTAGGCGGTAAGGTTATCGCTGAGCCCCAGAGAGACGACATTGACTTCCCTGTAGAGGAGCATCTCATCGTCGAGTTGTACTCCAAGTAATCGTATTATTTCTTTTACGGAAACGGAGTCTCCCGACGCGGAGGCTCAGGAAGGCAGATTACATTACGGCGGCTTTTTAAAAGCTGCCTGAGAAGGAGGATTCGCTATGATAGAGATTGAAAAACCAAGAATTGAAACAGAGGAACTGACCGAGGACGGTAAGTACGGCAGATTCGTCGTTGAACCTCTCGAGCGCGGTTTCGGTAATACTTTAGGCAACAGCCTCAGAAGAGTGCTTCTCTCATCTCTTGAGGGTTGCGCGGTTACTTCTATCAAGATTGACGGCGTTCTGCACGAGTTCTCAACAATTCCCGGTGTGAAAGAGGACGTTACACAGATTGCTCTGAACATCAAGAGTCTTGTGCCGAAGCTCCTTGACACTGCACCTAAGATGGTGGAGATTTCCGCCGAGGGTCCCTGTGTTGTCACAGCGGCTGATATCAAGCACGACGCGGAGGTTGAGATCCTCAACCCCGAGCTTCATATCGCAACCCTCGAGGAAGGTGCTAAACTCAACATCGAGATCACTCTCGATCGCGGCCGCGGATACGTTCCCGCTGAGCGCAACAAGCAGCTCGCAGGCAACAACGTTATCGGCGTCCTGCCTATAGATTCAATTTATACACCTGTTTTAAAGGTTAACTATACCGTGGACAATACCCGTGTCGGTCAGATCACCGACTACGATAAGCTCACACTTGACGTATGGACCAACGGCGTTATCAACGCCCAGGAGGCTGTATCACTTGCAGCCAAGGTTCTCTGCGAGCATCTCAACCTGTTTGTAAACCTGTCCGACAGCGTTACAAACTCCGAGATTATGGTAGAGAAGGACGAGAAGGGCAAGGAGAAGGTTCTCGAAATGACTATCGAGGAGCTCGACCTCTCTGTCCGTTCGTTCAACTGCCTCAAGCGTGCGGGTATCAACACTGTTGAGGACCT
>JAHLBL010000298.1 GCA_020625635.1 bacterium | reverse complement strand
TTGGACTCAGCGACAAGCAGAGGCTCGCGCTTGCGGAAATCGGTATAGCCCTGAGAATCAGCGAGACGATCCCAGAGAGTCTGGTTGTCGTGGCAGGAGTCGTATGTAACTACCTGTGAGGGAGTCTGCGCTCTCCATGTTGTGGGGTTAGCCTTTACGCCCGCCGAGATCTCGTTGTAGATACCTGCGGTCTGGAGGAAGCCCTTAGCCTTCTTATTGAATACGGAGCCCTTTAAGCCGTCGCGGATCTGGTCGTTGAAGAAACCGATTCTGGAATCAATACCCATAGCGGCAGCCTGTGAGCACTGACGGAAATTAGCGCCTGTGCAGGTCTTTGTGGGATGGTTGGAGGTACCGCCTGTCCAGCCTTCGCCCCATACTGTGATTCTCGGATCAACCTTGTCGAGAGCTTCACGGATAAGGTTCATGGTCTCGGTATCATGAAGCGCCATAAGGTCGAAACGGAAACCGTCGATATGATACTCATTTACCCAGTAAAGGCAGGAATTGATCATAAAGTTTCTGAACATAAGACGCTCGGAAGCAGTCTCATTGCCGCAGCCCGAACCGTTGGAGAACGAGCCGTTGGTGTTCATTCTGTAATAGTAGTTGGGAACTGTATACTGGAAGCTTGTTTCAGTATCAAATGTATGGTTGTAAACTACGTCCATAACAACGCCGATGCCTGCGTCATGGAGAGCCTTTACCATCTGCTTACACTCGTTGATACGAACATTTCCGTCATAGGGGTTCGAGGAATATGAACCGTCGGGAACGTTGTAGTTAACGGGATCGTAACCCCAGTTGAACTGAGAGTCGCTGCCTGACTCGTCAACAGATTTCTTGTTGAAATCATAGAAGGGGTTAATCTGTACGGTTGTAACGCCGAGCTTCTTTAGATAGTCGATACAGGTAGCGATTTTGCCCTCGTTGTTGAGAGTAGTGCCTGTCTCGGTGAACGCGAGATACTTTCCTCTGTTGGCATCGCTTACGCCCGAGTTCTTCGCGTACGAGAAATCCTTAACGTGAACTTCCCAAACGAACGACTCTGTGTTTCTGTCGAGGAGAACGTGAGCGTCCTTGTCCCAGCCTGTGGGGTTTGTGGAATCGAGGTCGCATACCATTGAGCGCATACCGTTAACGCCAGTCGCTACGGAGTACGGATCCTGCGTCTCATAGGTCTTCTCGTTTTTGCCGAGAACGTCGGGAGTTTTTACTGTGTAGGTGTAGTACTTGTTTTTGATGTCGCCGTCGATCTTAACGGACCAGACACCCTTGTCCACGGTCATCTGTGTGGTGCTGATTTTTGCAGCGCCTTCCTCGCCGTCGGAGCCCTTGGTGTAAAGGTTGAGCTTTACATCGGTGGCAGTCGGAGACCACAGCTTGAATGTAGTAGCCTCGGGTGTGTAGGTTGCGCCGAGGTCGGTGCCGTTGTAGCCGTACTCGTCATCGAGCTTCTGTGAAGCTGTCGAGTAGACATTGTCGGCTCCCGCGGACTCAACATCGGTTGATACCGCGCCGACCATTACAACGGAAGTTGCCAGAAGCACAACGCAGAGTAATGTTGACAAAATTTTTCTTGCCATAAAATTTCCTCCTTAATCCTGAAATCAGGAATATTATAGGCAACACCGCACAATTCACGGTGCACGCCTTGCTTG
>JAHLBL010000297.1 GCA_020625635.1 bacterium | reverse complement strand
GGGATTACGGAAATTGTTGACTGGGAGATTTTTACCTCAAAGCTCCCGAGGTGCTTGATGGTGTTTCTGATATTTTTAAGGAGCTTGTCCTCGAACTGTCTGCGGTTGAGACCTTTGAGTACGATCTCTCCGACCTTTATTAAAATGATTTCCTTCATAATCTATTTCCTTTTCACAAGTGTGTTTATACCTTCGGTGAGCGCGTCGGCGAGAGCGTCTATGTCGTCCCTGCGATTTTCGGCAGAAAAGCTTATTCTAAGCGCGCTGTCCGCGCGGTCTTTGGCGATACCCATGGCGCTGAGCACATGGCTCGGTTTTCCTTTAGCGCAGGCGCTTCCACTGGAGATGTAAATGCCCTTTTTCTCGAGGTGATGGAGCATTGTCTCGCTCCTTATTCCCAGAGCCGAAATGTTTATTATGTACGGCAGAGCGTCGTCGGGCGAATTGAACACCACGCCCTCGATCGAGCCGAGTTTTTCTTTAGCGTAGGAGTTAAGCTGACGTATCGCGGGATAGCTTTTCGGGATATCGATTTCTTTTACCGCCTCGCCGAAGCCCGCGATAAGCGGCAGAGCCTCGGTGCCCGGGCGGAGCTTTTTTTCCTGCTCTCCGCCGAAGTGCAGCGGCTTTATCCGCGCCTCCTTACGGACATAAAGAGCGCCGACGCCTTTTGGCGCGTGGATTTTGTGACCGCTCACGGTCGCGAGGTCTACGCCGAGCTTTTTGAGCTTCAGCGGTATTTTTCCGAAAGCCTGTACACAGTCACAGTGCAGCATAGCGGGGGAGGAGCTTTTGCCGATTATTATGCGCAGCTTCTCAATCGGGAGGATTGTTCCGATTTCGTTGTTGACCGCCATAACCGAAACGAGAATCGTTTTTTCGTCGATAACCTCGGCGAACTGCTCCGCGGTGAAGTGCCCGTTTTCGTCGGGCTTTACGCGGATGACCTCTATGCCTTCTTCCTCAAGGTGGTTTATCGCCTCGTAAACGGAGCTGTGCTCTATTGCTGTGGTGACTATTCTGTTTCCTCGGCGTCTGAGCCATTTTACCGTGCCGAAAACCGCGGTGTTGTTTGCTTCCGTTCCGCCGCTCGTAAAATATATTTCGTCGTCGTTTACGCCCAGCGCTTTTGCGAGCGCCGCGCGCGCAGCGTTAAGCTCCTGCTCGGCTCTGAAGCCGAGAGTATGAAGCGAGCTTGGGTTGCCGTAGTTTTCGCGCATAACCTCGTATACCTTATCCGCGGCGGCTTTGCTCACTCTTGTGGTCGCGCTGTTGTCAAGATAATGTTCCACGCTATCCTCTCCTGTCAGCATATCTTATTTATTATACTATAAATATAAAGAAAAATAAATAGTTTAATTTGAAAAACTCGGGAGAAAATAGAATTGAATGTGAGAAATATAATTCTCTATTATTGTAGTGCTTAAAAACCGCGAAAGTGTTTCAAAGGAAGGAAAATTTTTATGACGACAAAACAGTATTCTCAGATCGTGAAAAACAACTCGCCGAAAAGCGATACGCGTACAAACTGCCTTTTCGCGTTTCTGATCGGCGGGGCGATCTGCGCGGCGGGGGAAGGGCTGGTTCAGCTTTATAAGCTTATTGGGCTCGATGTGCTCCACGCAAAGAGTCTTTGTTCGGTCACGCTGATTTTTATAGGAATAGTCCTCACCGCGCTTCA
>JAHLBL010000296.1 GCA_020625635.1 bacterium | reverse complement strand
TTATCCGCAATCGTGTAGAATATTCCCGAATCTGTAACCTTCATAAAAGGATAATAGTGAGAATAGCTTCTACCCACTCCGCAGGTGTTGAGGATTTCGCCGTAACTCAGCAGAGTTTTGCTGTATGCGCTCTTAGCGTACGCGATTACCTTACTGACAGTATTCGGCCAGAAATCGGAGCGCAGCCCTTCAACATCGCTCGGAGTTTCGATATGCTTAGCGGCATCTATACGGAAGCCGTCGATACCGATATCTACCATTTCCTTGAGATAATCATACACAGCGCTCTGTACTCTGCCGTCCTCCGTCTTGAGGTCGGGTAGCTTTGAGGTCGCGCCTCTGGTTAAGTCATAGGTGCTATCATACTGTGAGCAGTCGCTTTCCTTGTACTGCATATTGAACCACGGATAGTGGAACAGCTTATTGTTATATATTTCGGGCTCGATCGTCCTGACCTTATCATTTACATGGTCCATCGGATCGGAGCTGTAATCATTCTGAGTAGCGCCGAGGTGGTTTATAACAGTATCCGCAATAACCTTAATACCCTTTTTGTGAGCAGCCGCGACAAGAGATTTCAACTGCGACTTTGTACCGAGAGCGTTCTCTCCGCTCTTATTAATCTGAAAACCCGCAGGCTGATAAAAAGCCCACCAGCCGCTGTCGGGGTCGCCTGTAATCGGTCGCCCCGCAGTCGGTGTACACATCTCATTCGGAGGTGAAACCTGAATCACGCTGAAGCCTGCGGAAGCGATTTTATCGAGCTGAGCCTCGGTGTTGGCATAGCTCCAGTTCCACGCCTGAAGAATGGTCTCGCCGTTGACGGATTTATCGGACTCCCACTGTCCGCCAAGGTGACCGTCAGCGCCGCCGTCCCAGCTTGTTATGGTGTAAGTATCGCCGTTTATGACAGTGAGGTCGTCGGTCTGATTCCACACAGCGTCCCAGCCTAATGTCTTGCCGGGGTTGATGCGAGCGAAAACAACCGAGGTATCGATTCCGTTAAAGGTGAATTTTCCTTCCGATTTTCCTGAGTTTTTCACCCATGAACCGCCTGAAGCTCCCCATGTCCAAGCGTACCAGACTTCGTCGCCTGTGTTAAACGAACCCGCGTTGAGATAAACCGTGTTGCCTGCCGCCGCCACGTATAAAGTCGGAACCATTACCGTTATGCCTACAATCATCAGTAAGGCAAGTAATAAGCTCAGAACTTTTTTAGTTTTCTTCATAATATCATAGCCTTTCCACCCGAATATACCGTTCGCGGGCAAACGAAAACTTATACATATAGTTAATAGTATTATACATATTTTTATATATAAAAGCAATATTATGTGTAATATTATTACTCTTGACACAGATAATAATTTAAGTTAGAATAAATTAACTTAATTAAGGACGTGATTTTTATGTACAAAACTACAGTGACCGTTGAGGGAATGATGTGCCAGAACTGTGAGAAGCATGTCAACGAAGCGGTAAAGAAAAACTTTAAAGTGAAGGACGTAAGCTCCTCACACGATGATAACCTGACAACCATCCTCTCGAAAAAGGAAATTGACGCGGATAAGCTTATCGCCGTAATCACAGAGGCGGGCTATAACGCCAAGGACGTAAAAACAGAAAACGCAATCGAGTAGGGGGAGTTTATGAGCTCCCCCTCTCACACCACCGTACGTGCCGTTCGGCATACGGCGGT
>JAHLBL010000295.1 GCA_020625635.1 bacterium | reverse complement strand
TAGCAAGGCGTGCGCCGCGAATTGTGCGGTGTTGCCTTAAATTTTTTGGGGTTTGTTCCCTTGACTGTGACTAAAGTATATCAAACCGACTACAACAAAAGTACAACAAAATCTGTTGTATTTTTAAAATTTTTAAAATTTTTTTATTTTTCTATAATGAACGCGTAAACGGCGGGGTCAGGCAGTTTCCTGTAAAGTAAAAAGAAGCCGCCGCATACGCGGCAGCTTCCCGAATATCTTATTACAGACAATGAGCTCTGAGCTCGTCGCCCGACTTGGGGCTGAGGTAGGCGGGAGCGATATCAAATACCGTCTTGGCTCCGCTTACGCCCTCCTGATTGAGCCTGTAAGCCGCTCTCGCGTACGCAACGAGAACCGCGCCCGTGAACTCGGGGTTCGAGTCGAGATTGAGGCTGTACTCGATAACGTGCTTAGTGCCCTCGCTCGTCGTGCCCGAGTAAATAACCGAGCCGCCGTGCGGCAGACCGCTGTGGTCGCGCTTCATTTCCTCGGCGGAGATAAAGTGAACAGTGGTGTCGTAATCAGCAAAGTAGTTGGGCATTGTCTTGATTTCGCGCTCGATTCTCTCCTTGTCGGCGCCTTCCTCGGCAACGACAAAGCACTCGCGCGTATGCTTCTCGCGTGTTGTGAGCTCGGGGTTCTTTCCCTCGCGGACAGCGTCCAGCGCAGCTTCAACGGGAATCGTGTACTGGCGCGCGTCGAGAACGCCCTCGATACGGCGGACGGCGTCGGAGTGTCCCTGACTTACGCCCTTGCCCCAGAAGGTGTAGTCCCTGCCGTCGGGCAGGATCGACTGAGCGTAAAGGCGGTTAAGGGAGAACATTCCCGGGTCCCAGCCGCAGGAGATTATCCCGACCTTTCCCGCTGCCTTAGCGGCGGCGTCAACATTTTTAAAATGCTCGGGAATACAGGCGTGTGTGTCGAAGCTGTCGATAACATTGTACTTAGCGGCGTACTTCGGCGTCATAACGGGCAGATCCGTGGCGCTTCCTCCGCAGATAATGAGAACGTCCACATCGTCAACGCCCTTGTCGAGCTCATCCGCGGAACGGACGGGAGCTCCCGCGGTCTTAATTTTCAGACTTTCGGGAGAACGGCGTGTGTAAACAGCCGTGAGCTCCATATCACCGCTCTTGGCGATAGCAGCCTCAACTCCGCGTCCGAGGTTTCCGTAGCCTGAGATAGCAATTCTGATACTCATAAAAATCACCTTACTTTTTCTTTTTGAATACTTTATAGAGAATACCCGCGACAGCTCCCGCGGCTACAGCCGCGCCCGCGATCTGAAGCTTCTTTCTGCGAGCCTGCTTAAGCTGATACTCGGTATCTTCTATAATGTCGATTTCGATATCGTCAATATCGTCGTAGGCGTCGGCGACAATCTCCTGCGCCTCCTGCTCTACTTCAGCGGCTGCTTCCTCAGCAGCCTCAGCCTCCTCGGCTGCGGCTTCAACCTCTTCGGCTTCACGCGCAGCTTCCTCTACGGCGGTAACAGCCTCGTCCTCTACGGCTTCAACTGTTTCAACGATCTCGTCTAAAGCTTTCTCTTTATCCATAAGTTTCTCCGAAAATACTTATTAATATATCATGCTTACTGCATTCATCATATTGATAATGTATACAAGACCGATAATCAGCGAAATACCGCAGAGAATAAGTCCGGCTATAGCGATACCCTTTTTCTTGTTCTT
>JAHLBL010000294.1 GCA_020625635.1 bacterium | reverse complement strand
GCTCGTTGCCGCTTGCGGCAAACTGAGCGGACAACATAAATCTTGATAGTGTGATTTTTCACACTATCACCTGAGTTAAATATATCATAATTATAATTCATATGCAATATCAATGTTATTTATTGCAAATTTTTTTAATCTATAGTATAATAATCGCAGCATTTTTTAGGAGTGATTAGAATGAAAGCAGTTATCACCGTAGTAGGTAAGGATTCAGTCGGTATTCTCGCAAAGGTTTCTTCGGCATGCGCTGAAGAGGACGTTAACATCATCGAGGTTACCCAGAGCGTTCTTCAGGATATGTTCGCTATGATAATGATGGTAGAGATAGACAAAAGCTCTCTCGGATTCGACGCGCTCAAGAATAAGCTTGAAAAGGTCGGCGAGGCTTCAAACACCAAGATTCTCGTAATGCACGAGGACATTTTTAACAGCATGCATAAGATCTGAGGTAACGCCGATGCTTGAAACTAAAGACATACTTGAAACTATAAATATGATAGAAAACGAGAACCTTGACGTCCGTACGATCACAATGGGTATTTCCCTGCTCGATTGTATGAGCGAGGACATCGACAAGGCTTCTCAGAAGGTATATGACAAAATCTGTCTCTACGCTCAAGATCTCGTGAAAACAGGCGAGGATATTGAGCGCGAGTACGGTATTCCGATTATCAACAAGAGAATTTCCGTCAGCCCTATCGGTATGATAGCCGCTCCGTGCCAAAGCAAGAACGTAACTAAATTCGCTCTCGCGCTCGACAAAGCGGCTGAAACACTTGGAGTTAACTTCATCGGCGGATATTCCGCGCTTGTTCAGAAGGGCTTTTCGTCGGGCGATTACGCCGTCATCGACAGTATTCCCGAAGCTCTTTCCTTGACGGAAAAGGTATGTTCCTCTGTCAATATCGGTTCCACTAAGGCGGGACTCAATATGGACGCCGTTAAGATGATGGGAAAAATCGTAAAGAAAACAGCAGAAGCTACCGCGGACCGCGACTGCATCGGAGCCGCAAAGCTCGTTGTATTCTGCAACGCGCCCGAGGACAACCCCTTTATGGCAGGCGCCTTCCACGGCGTCGGAGAAGCGGACTGCGTAATAAACGTAGGCGTTTCCGGACCCGGCGTAGTCAGAGCCGCTCTCGCCAAGAACGGCGCTGGAAAAAGCATTGACGAAATCGCTGATATGGTTAAGAAAACGGCGTTCAAGATAACAAGAATGGGACAGTTAGTAGCTCAGCAGGCTTCAAAAAGGCTGTGCGTACCGTTCGGTATTGTAGACCTTTCACTCGCACCCACTCCCGCAATCGGCGACAGCGTTGCCTATATACTCGAGGAAATGGGACTTGAGAGCTGCGGCTGTCACGGCACAACCGCCGCGCTGGCTCTGCTTAACGACGCAGTAAAGAAGGGCGGCGTTATGGCGTCATCACACGTAGGCGGTCTCAGCGGCGCGTTCATCCCCGTAAGTGAGGACGCCGGAATGATTGCCGCGGCAAAGCGCGGAACGCTCGACATTACAAAGCTCGAGTGTATGACTGCTGTTTGCTCCGTCGGTCTCGATATGATCGTCGTTCCGGGCGACATCAGCGCCGAGAAAATCTCCGCTATTATCGCGGACGAAGCCGCAATCGGAATGGTCAACTCAAAGACAACCGCCGTCAGACTTATTCCCGCTATCGGCAAGAAGGCGGGCGATGAACTCAGCTTCGGCGG
>JAHLBL010000293.1 GCA_020625635.1 bacterium | reverse complement strand
GAGGAAAAGATGAACAAGAGCTTTGAGCTCGTCAATCAGCGGCTCGAGCAGGTCTACAAGGGACTTGGCGAAATGCAGACGCTCGCCGTAGGCGTTGGCGACCTCAAAAAGGTGCTCACCAACGTAAAGACGCGCGGTATTCTCGGCGAGATTCAGCTCGGCGCAATCCTCTCGGAGATTCTCACGCCCGACCAGTATGACGAGAACGTCGCGACAAAGAAGAATTCCAAGAACGTCGTTGAGTTTGCCGTAAAGCTGCCCGCCGATGACGACGGCTTTATCTATCTGCCGATCGACTCCAAGTTCCCGGGCGACACCTACGCTCAGCTCCGCGACGCTGTCGAGGACGGCGACAAGGCGCGCATAGACCTTGCCGTAAAGGCACTCGTTACCACAATCAAGAACGAGGCGAAGGATATCCGCGACAAGTATATCGACCCGCCTCACACCACCGAATTCGCGATTATGTTCCTGCCGTTCGAGGGGCTGTACAGCGAGGTCGTGAACCGAGGTCTCGTTGAGGAGCTCCAGCGCAAATACAAGGTCAACGTCGCGGGTCCCAGCACCATGGCGGCGCTGCTCAACTCGCTGCAGATGGGCTTTAAAACGCTCGCTGTTCAGCGCAGAAGCGCCGAGGTCTGGACGCTGCTCGGACAGGTAAAGACCGAGTTCGATAAGTTCAACGATGTGCTCGTCGCGACTCAGCAGCGCATCAATCAGGCAAACTCCGAGCTCGATAAGCTCGTCGGAGTGCGTACCCGCCAGATCAGGCGCAGGCTTGCGGGTGTACAGAAAATCAACACGGACGAGAGCTTTGTGAACGCTCTTCCCGATGAAACAGAATAAACTTGTATAACGCAGAGGGGTTGGCTCAAAAGGAGCCAGCCCTTTGTTGCGTTTTGCAAAATATCGTTCAACGCTAAACGAATGGTGAACTTTCCGAAATTATTTCTTGACAATTGAAAACAGATAATATATAATACAAGTTAGCCTAAGCTAACCAATGTTTTTTATTTCGGGGAAAATAGCTTTAATAAGAACAGGTAAGGAGAATTTATGTCAGAGGAAGTTATAGTTAAGTATTGCTCGCCGACTCTGGCGGGGCTTAAAACAGGCAGCTTGTTCAGCTGCTCTTATGACAGCCGTAATGAGGTCATCGGCTTTTTAAAGGGACTGAACCTCAGCCTTGGGTGTAAGGGTATCCGTTTTCTGCCTCTGCGACTGAAGAATAAGAAGGCTCTGATTTATGCCTTTCGCCCTTCACGGCTTTTCTCCGAGTTGAAGAACGAGGAGGCACAGAAGCTGCTTTCGGAGCGCGGTTACCGTACGGATAACTGCGGAAGGTGTCTGGCACGATTGATGAAACGCCTTGGCAATGGCGGGGAGTTTCCTCACGAGATCGGACTGTTCCTCGGTTACCCTGTTGAGGATGTAAAGGGCTTTATCGAGAACAAGGCTGCCTGCGCAAAGTGTGTAGGCTGCTGGAAGGTCTACGGCGACGCCGAGAAGGCGCAGAAGCAGTTTGAACGCTATAAAAAATGTACAAGGATTTATCAACGGCAATACGAGATCGGCAAACCGCTGTCGAGGCTTACCGTTGCGGGACACGGAGGATAGTGTGAAAAATCACAATGTGTTGTCCGCTCAGTTTGCCGCAAGCGGCAGCGAGTAATGACCGAATTTCCATTTGCGCCTTATCCGCCCACGGTAAGGTCGCAGAGATTTTTAATGTCTGTTTGTGGGCGGAAAGGCTATGGA
>JAHLBL010000292.1 GCA_020625635.1 bacterium | reverse complement strand
TGACCCATGATCTCGTCGTTGATCTGTCTGCCGTCCTCATAATACTGAGTACAAGCCTCAGTAGAAATCGTGAAGCCCTGAGGAACAGGGAGACCCAGCTTGGTCATCTCTGCAAGGTTAGCACCCTTACCGCCGAGGAGCTCGCGCATTGAAGCGTCGCCTTCGGAAAACAGATAAACCCATTTGTTTGCCATTGGAATTACCTCCTAAATATAAGTAATTTTTCGCGTTGTACAAATTATACAATCGGTACGAACGCTGACTTATTAAGTCTTGTTAGTATTATAACAAAGAAAACGAAAAAAATAAACAAGAAAATGAAAAAATTTGCAATAAATGTTCATATTTTTTTCCAAATATTATGTATAAATCAAATAAAATAAAAAAAATTTGCATTTTTGTCTTGAAAAATCGGCAGGATATGAGATAATTATTGATGTATAAGGACAGATGTGATTATTCTGCACAAACAAAAACGGAGTTAAACATATGGAAAAATGCGCTGTTATCCTCGCGGGCGGCGAGGGCAAGAGAATGAAAATGAATAAACCGAAGCCTCTGGCTCAGGTTCTCGGCAAGCCTATGCTCGAGTGGGTTCTTCGCTCGGTAAGAAACGCGGGCGTTGAGAAAATCTGTGTTATAAAAGGATTCGGCAAAGAGTTCATCGACGAGTTTGTCGCCGAACTCCCCTTTGAGGTCGAGACAGCCTATCAGGCTGAGCGTCTTGGAACAGGTCACGCCGTTATGCAGGCTAAGGATTTTCTCGCGCAGTGCGGCGGGAACGTGGTAATCCTCAACGGAGACGCCCCGTTTATGGACAGCGCCACCATCAAAGACTCCTTTGAGTATCACATTCAGAATAAGAACGCCGTTACGGTTATTTCCGCAAGGGTCAAGAACCCCACAGGCTACGGCAGGATCGTCCGCGGCGAAAACGGCGAGGTCACCGCGATCATTGAGCAGAAGGACGCCGACGAAAAGATACAGGCTATCGACGAGGTAAACTCGGGCGGATTCTGGTTCGATACCGAAAAGCTCCTCTCGGTGCTTGATGAGATCAAGTCCGACAACGCGGCAAAGGAATACTACCTTCCCGACGCGCTCAAGCTGCTCCTGCAGAAGGGCGAAAAGGTCGGCGCATTCACAGCTGAAAGCCCCGACACGGTGCTCGGCGCCAACGACCCCACACAGCTTAAGGAGCTCGAGGAGATCGCTGTTCAGAAAGGTTATAAATGCTGAAAAGCTTTATTGATAAAACATCGGTTGATACTGTTCAACTGTCAATGAAAAGGGATTAAAAGGGAGAGACCAAAATGAATTTTCACGGAAAAGACATCAAAATCTTCACAGGCAGCTCCAACGTTGCTGTAGCGCAAGGTATCGCGGGATGCCTCGGACTTCCTCTCGGAAAGTGCGAGTGCCAGAAGTTCTCAGACGGTGAAATCAGCGTTACAATCAACGAGTCCGTGCGCGGTTCCGAGTGCTTTATCGTTCAGTCGACATGCACACCCGTTAACGACAACCTCATGGAAATGCTTATCATGATCGACGCTATGAAGAGAGCTTCCGCTGCTAGAATCACAGCTGTTATGCCCTACTTCGGCTATGCGCGTCAGGACAGAAAAGCAAAGCCCCGTGATCCGATTTCATCAAAGCTTTGCGCCGACATCATCACAGCCGCAGGCGCGGACAGACTTCTTACAATGGACCTTCACGCTAACCAGATCCAGGGCTTCTTCAACATCCCTGTTGACCACCT
>JAHLBL010000291.1 GCA_020625635.1 bacterium | reverse complement strand
CTCGCTTATCTTATCAACAAGGAGAGCGAAGGTTACTATGTTCTTATGAACTTTGAGTCTACAGCGGAATTCCCCGCGGAGCTCGACCGTATCTTCAAGATCACTGACGGCGTTATGCGCTCTATGATCATTAAGAAAGGCGAATAATTTTTGGTACACCGAAAGGTGAATGAAAGGATGAATGTTTATGTTAAACAGAGTAATTTTAATGGGCCGCCTCGTTGCGGATCCCGAACTTAAGACAACAGCGTCAGGCATCAGCGTGACCTCTTTCCGTATCGCGGTTGACCGCAGCTACGTTAAGAGCGGAGAAGAGCGCAAGGCGGACTTCTTTGATATCGTTTGCTGGCGTCAGACAGCCGAGTTTGTTTGCCGTTACTTCGGCAAGGGCTCGCTGATCGCTGTTGAGGGACAGCTTCAGTCCCGCACATATCAGGCGAAGGACGGTACTAACCGTTATGTAGTCGAGGTTGTCGCCGACAACGTAAGCTTTACGGGCGAGCGCAGAGACGCTTCCCAGGGCTATAATCAGGGCTACAACCAGGGCTATGCACAGCCCGCTTACGGCGCTTCCGCGTATAATCAGGCTCCCGCTGCTCCCGCTGCTCCCGCAGCGCCTGCACAGCCCGCGCCGAGCTATCAGAGCGGCTCTGCCTCCGATTTCACGGAGATGCCTCTCGACGATGACCTTCCGTTCTGATTTATAACGAATAATTCTGATTAAGAATAAAGCTACTCATTTTTGAAAGGAGAAAGTTATGGCTGATCGTCCTAACCGCAGAAAGGGCCGCAAGAAAGTTTGCGCGTTCTGCGTTGACAAAATCGAGAACATCGATTATAAGGATATCGCGCGTCTCCGCCGTTATATGAGCGAGCGCGGCAAGATTCTGCCCCGCCGTGTAACAGGCACCTGCGCAAGACACCAGAGAGAGCTCACAACCGCTATCAAGCGTGCTCGTCAGGTTGCTCTTCTTCCTTATACAACAGACTGATTAATGAGAGACCGCTTCGGCGGTCTTTTCTTTTGCCGCGGACTTTTGGAGAGCGCCTCTGCGTCTGTTCTTGAGCCGTAGTCGCGCGGCGATTATTGTTGTTTCGCGAATGAGCGTCACGGCTGCGCGACTTTTTTCGCTGTAATTCTAATAAGCATTATTAAACGCCCCGCGGTGTTGTATACTATAATTGGTGATATATATGTATGAAGAAATTAAGGAACAGGTTTATTCCGCTTTTTCCGAGCTGATCGAGCAGGCTCGTCTTAAAAAGGGCGACCTTATCGTTCTCGGCTGCTCGACGAGCGAGGTGACGGGCTCGAAAATCGGCACAAACTCGCGGTTCGACTGCGCCGAGGCTATGTATTCGGCTTTTATGCCGCTGCTCAGGGAAAAGGGTATTTTCCTTGCCGCGCAGTGCTGTGAGCACCTTGGCAGAGCGCTTGTGGTTGAGCGTGAATACGCCGAGCGTCACAACCTCGAGATCGTCAACGCCGTTCCTCAGCCTAAGGCAGGAGGCAGCAGCGCGACCGAGGCGTACAGGACGTTTTCAGATCCCGTGCTCGTTGACAGCGTAAAGGCGGACGCGGGAATTGACGTTGGCGGAACGCTTATAGGTATGCACCTCAGGCGCGTAGCCGTACCCGTTAAGCTGTCGGTAAGGAAAATCGGAGAAGCCAATATTGTCTGCGCGAGAACACGCCCGAGATTCGTCGGCGGAGAACGCGCTGTTTATGATGAAAGTCTTATTTAGGAGGCAGGAGTATG
>JAHLBL010000290.1 GCA_020625635.1 bacterium | reverse complement strand
AAGGAGATGGCGCTCGAGCTCTTTAAGCCCTTCGTTATGAAGCGCCTTGTTGAGACCAAGGAGGTCATCAACATCAAGGCTGCGCGTAAGGCTGTTGAGCGCGCGAAGCCCGAGGTATGGGACGCGCTTGAAATCGTAATCAAGGGTCATCCCGTTCTTCTTAACCGTGCTCCTACGCTCCACCGTCTCGGTATTCAGGCATTTGAGCCTGTGCTCGTAGAGGGCAGAGCGATCAAGCTCCATCCGCTGTCCTGTACAGCGTACAACGCTGACTTCGACGGCGACCAGATGGCGGTCCACGTACCGCTTTCAGCCGAGGCGCAGGCTGAGGCACGTTTCCTCATGCTCGCGGCGGGCAACCTTCTTAAGCCCTCCGACGGACAGCCTGTTACCGTTCCTACTCAGGATATGATCCTCGGCTCCTACTACCTTACTCTTGACAAGGACGGCGAGCCCGGTGAGGGCAAGATCTTCCGCGACGTTGACGAGGCTATGATGGCTTACCAGACGGGCGTTATCAAGCTCCACTCAAAGATCAAGGTCCGCCGTACAATGGTAATCGACGGCACAGAGCAGTCCGCTCTCGTCGACACCACTATCGGTAAGGTTATATTCAACAATCCCATTCCTCAGGATCTCGGTCTTGTTGACCGCTCGATTCCCGAGAATAAGTTCAAGTTCGAGGTAGACTTCCTTGTAGGCAAGGGCGGTCTTAAGAAGATTATCGACGCCTGCATCGAGAAGCACGGCACACAGGTAACCTCCGTAGTCCTCGACAATATCAAGGCTCAGGGCTATAAGTACTCCACGATCGGCGCGATTACCGTAGCTGTATGCGACGCGACGATTCCTCCCGCAAAGGGCGAGATCATCGCCGAGGCAGAGGCAAAGGTCGACGCTATCCGCGAGGAGTATATGCTCGGTCTCCGTTCCGACGAGGAGCGTTACACCGATGTACTTAAAATCTGGGAGAAGGCTACCGACGACGTTACAGCCAAGCTCCAGGAAGGTCTTGACCGTTACAACCCGATTTACATGATGGCTGATTCGGGAGCACGTGGTAGCATGAGCCAGATCCGTCAGCTCGCGGGTATGCGCGGACTTATCGCGAATACATCGGGACAGACAATCGAAATCCCCATCAGAGCCAACTACCGTGAAGGTCTTAACATTCTCGAGTACTTTATTTCCTCGCGTGGCGCGCGTAAAGGTCTTGCCGATACAGCGCTTCGTACCGCTGACTCGGGTTACCTTACCCGTCGTCTTGTTGACGTCAGCCAGGAGGTTATTATCCACGAGGACGACTGCGGAACCAAGGAAGGTCTCGAGGTATTCGACATCGTAAGTGAGGGTAACGTGATCGAGGATCTCCACGAGCGTCTTATCGGACGTTACCTTATCGACGACTTTACCGACGAGAACGGCAACACGCTCGTTTCCAAGGATGTAATGATGGGCGACGAAGAAGCCAACATCATCATCAAGAGCGGAGCCGAGAGCGTCAAGATCCGTTCCGTACTCGGCTGCTGCGCTAAGCACGGCGTATGCCGCAAGTGCTACGGCTCCAACCTTGCGAACCGTCATCCCGTCACAGTCGGCGAGGCTGTCGGTATTATCGCGGCTCAGTCGATCGGTGAGCCCGGTACACAGCTTACAATGAGAACGTTCCATACGGGCGGTGTTGCGTCCGCAGAGGATATCACACAGGGTCTTCCCCGTGTTGAGGAGCTCTTCGAGGCGAGAAAGCCCAAGAGCCTCGCGAT
>JAHLBL010000029.1 GCA_020625635.1 bacterium | reverse complement strand
TTTTTTTGATTTGCACCCTTTGGCTTATCTTAATGATATTGCCCTTCGGGGCTGTTTTTTTTCGTGGAAATATTAGTCAAAAGAATACATCAACATATTCCAATCCGCAGTCCGTTTTTTCACGGGTGCAGAGCATAATTTTATAATCTTCAAGCATATACTCTTTAAAGAAGCACGGCGCGCCGTCGTGGATAAGCTCACTTTGACGTGCACTGAAATCAAGATTTTTAAGCGGACAGTGGAAGCCCTCGCCCGTAAGCTTGATAAACGATTCCTTTTTTGTCCAGAACTCGTAGAAGAGCGAACGGGCGTCGTCAGCGTTTTCGATCGCAGTGAGTTCATTTTCGGTGAGGACGACTCTGCCGACGCGCAGGTAATCGATTTTCTTCATTCGTTCGATATCACAGCCGACGGCGCTGTCACCTATCGCAAGAATGACATATTCTCCGCTGTGGGCGAGGTTAAACTCGGGACCGCCCTCAATATACGGCTTACCGTATTCACCAGTTTTTATTTTATTTCCTTTAAAGAATTTTTCAAGCAGAAGTCCCGCCGTTACGGACTGAGCCCTGTCCTTTTCGTGAACGATTCGCTCAGCCTTCTCGCGGCGGTAATCTGAAAGTGAGTTTATTTCTTTTAAGGAATTAATATCCGTTTTAGTTATATATAGCTTAACCATAACAAAAGGGCGGAAAACCGCCCTCTCCTTTTTAGATAGAATAGAATCAATAGCCCTCTTTACCCTGAAGCGAATCGTCGTCAACGATCCAGTCCTCAACGTAAATAGCGGTAAAGCTATCCTTGGAGTTACGGATTACGACGCGCTGGATTCCCGCGTTTATGATAAGACGCTTGCACATAGCGCAGGAGTTAGCGTTCTCAACATATTCGCCCGTACCGTATTCCTTGCCGACAAGATACATCGTCGCGCCTATCATCTGCTCACGGGGAGCGTGTATGATGGCGTTAGCCTCAGCGTGAACACTGCGGCATAACTCGTAGCGCGTACCGCGCTGCACGTTCATCTGCTCGCGCACGCATACGCCGAGGTCGTTGCAGTTTCGCCTGCCTCGCGGAGCGCCCACATAGCCCGTGGACACAATCTGGTCGTTATTGACGATTATAGCTCCGTAGTTGCGGCGCAGACAAGTTCCGCGCTCAGCGACGGTCTCCGCGATATCAAGATAGTAGTTTTCTTTATCAATTCGTTTCATAAAATCAACTCCTACCTTATATAATGTATTATTTAACAGAATTTGTCAAGTATTATTTAGATTTTTTATACATTCTGAGCAAACAGTTTTCCCCCTATAGCTTTTAAGGCTGTCTGTTCGTCCGCAGAAGATACAGGTTTGGTCAGCTTTCGAGATAACGATTTTATCGTCCTCGATATCAAATTTTACGGTTTCGTTCAGCCTTATATCGAGCGCCTCGCGCAACTCCTTGGGTACAACTACTCTGCCAACATCGTCTATTTTTTTATAACAAGTATAATGCATAAACTCACACCCTTCGACAGCATTCTACCAATCATTGGCAAATTTGTCAAGCGTCAACATTTTATGTCAATTTTTATCACAAGGATGATAATAATGATGAACTATATTTTTGCGGGAATAATTCTCGTTTCCGTGATTTGCGGAATAATCAGCGGCAACGGAGAAGCTCTCGGCAACGGAGTGATAAACGGAGCACAGGAGAGCGTACAGCTTCTGATTACGATGGCGGGAATGCTGCTTCTGTGGTCGGGCATAATGGAAATCGCGCGCCGCGGAGGGATGACGCGGCTTCTCGGAAGAGCGCTCTCCCCCGCTCTCAGACTGCTGTTCAGAAAAATCCCGAGGGACAGCGAGGCTCTCGACAGCATAAGTATGAACGTAAGCGCCAACCTGCTCGGTCTCGGAAACGCCGCGACGCCGTTCGGGCTGCGCGCAATGGCGGAGCTCAACGAGCTGGGCGGTCACAGCAAAAGTGCGACCGACGATATGATAACCTTTGTCGTGATGAACACCGCTTCAATCCAGATCATGCCAACTATGGTCGCGACACTGCGCGGAGAGTACGGAAGCACCGAGCCTTTCTCAATTCTGCCGTGCGTCTGGATAAGCTCCGCGGCGGCGCTCACTGTCGGGCTGGTGCTTGCTAAGGTTTTAAGAGGTTAAGGTATGGATTTATTTATGCCTGTTTTCATCGCGGCGGCGGTAATTTTCGGACTGGTAAAGCGCGTCCCGATTTTCGAGGCGTTCTCCACGGGCGCGAAGGAAGGAATCAATACGCTGCTGAGTATAGCGCCTACAATGGTCGGGCTGATTGTCGCCGTGAATATGCTGAAAGCGAGCGGAGCGATTGGAATGCTCTGCGGATGGATAACACCCGTTGCCGAACAGCTCGGTTTTCCGTCCGAGATTGTTCCGATGGTACTGCTGCGACCTGTATCGGGCGGAGGAGCTACCGCGCTGCTGACGGGAATCTACAGCGACTGCGGACCTGACAGCTTTGCGGGAGAGGTTGCGTCCGTGCTCGCGGGCTCGACCGAGACGACATTTTACGCGATCGCCGTGTACTACGGCAGTATAAACGTCAGGAAAATCCGTCACACGCTGATTGCGGCGCTTTCGGCGGATTTCACCGCAGCGGTAATGGCTGTGCTGACGGTAAGATTTCTTTTGAATTAAAAGGTCGGGAAGACATATCCGATAACGGAAGTCTTTCCGACCTTTATTTGTCAATAAATATATACACGTTGCAAAGCAACATTCAGCTCGCGTAAGCGAATTTAGCTTTTAATACATTCCGCCCATATCGGGGTTCGGCATAGCGGGAGCCGCGGGCTCGGGGATATCCGCTACGAGCGACTCGGTAGTGAGCACCATAGCGGCAACCGAAGCCGCGTTCTGGATCGCGCTTCTGGTAACCTTTGTCGGATCGACGATACCAGCCTCTACCATATCGGCGTACTCCTCGGTGAGAGCGTTGAAGCCGTAGCCGACCTTGTCAGCCTTCTTGATGTTCTCAACGATGACGGAGCCTTCGAGACCTGCGTTGGAAGCGATCTGACGAAGCGGAGCCTCGAGAGCCTTAAGAACGATCTGAGCGCCTGTCTTTTCATCGCCCGCGAGGGTCTCGGTGTACTTCTCAACAGCGGGGATAGCGTTCATAAGAGCGATACCGCCGCCTGCTACGATACCTTCCTCAACGGCTGCCTTTGTAGCCGCGAGAGCATCCTCGATACGGAGCTTCTTCTCCTTCATCTCGATTTCTGTAGCAGCGCCGACCTTGATAACGGCTACGCCGCCCGCCAGCTTAGCGAGTCTCTCCTGGAGCTTCTCACGGTCGAAGTCGGAAGTTGTTGTCTCAATCTGTGAGCGGATCTGTCCGACACGAGCCTTGATAGCGTCCTGATCGCCGGCGCCGTCAACGATGATTGTGTTCTCCTTGTCAACCTTGACCTGACGTGCTGTGCCGAGCTGGTCGAGGGTAACGTCCTTGAGCTCAAGACCGAGCTCGGAGGTGATAACGGTACCGCCTGTAAGAGTAGCGATATCCTGAAGCATTTCCTTGCGTCTGTCGCCAAAGCCCGGAGCCTTTACGGCTACGCTCTGGAGTGTGCCGCGCAGCTTGTTGAGAACGAGGTTTGTGAGAGCGTCGCCCTCTACGTCCTCAGCGATAATGAGCAGCTTTCTGCCGCCCTGAGCAACGGGCTCGAGAATCGGAAGCAGCTCCTGGATCGAGCTGATTTTCTTGTCTGTAATAAGGATGAGAGGATTGTCGAGCTCTGCAACCATTTTCTCGGTATCGGTCACCATATAAGGAGCGATGTAACCGCGGTCGAACATCATACCCTCAACAACCTCGCTGTAGGTCTCGGCAGTCTTGCTCTCCTCAACGGTGATAACTCCGTCGGTGCCGACCTTCTCCATAGCCTCTGCGATAAGATTACCGATAAACTCGTCGGCTGATGAAACGGTAGCTACACGCGCGATATCCTTAGAGCCTGTAACCTGCTGGCTGTTCTCGTGGAGAGCCTTGACGGCTTCCTCAACAGCGCCCTGGATACCCTTTTTAAGGATCATCGGGTTAGCGCCTGCCGTTACGTTCTTCATACCCTCGGTGATGAGAGCCTGAGCGAGCAGAGTAGCGGTAGTAGTACCGTCGCCTGCAACATCGTTTGTCTTGATGGAAACTTCCTTAACGAGCTGAGCGCCCATATTCTCGAAAGCGTCCTCGAGCTCGATTTCCTTGGCGATCGTAACGCCGTCGTTGGTGATGAGCGGAGCGCCGAACTTCTTATCGAGAACGACGTTTCTGCCCTTGGGACCTAATGTAATCTTTACTGTATCGGCGAGCTGATCTACGCCCTTTTTAAGAGCCTTGCGGGCGTCTTCGCCGTATGCAATCTGTTTAGCCATAAAAAATTACCTCCAAATCTGATAAATCAAAAATTACTCTACTGTGGCGAGAACATCGGACTGACGAACGATGGTGAACTCCTCGCCGTCGATCTTGACCTCTGTGCCCGCGTACTTTGAGGCGATTACCTTGTCGCCGACCTTGAGATACATCTCAACCTTTTCGCCGTCAACAACGCCGCCGGGACCGACAGCTACGACTGTAGCGAACTGGGGCTTTTCCTGAGCAGATGATGTGAGAATGAGACCGCCTACGGTTTTCTCCTCGGCTTCCTCAACCTTGAGCACAACTCTGTCGAGTAACGGATTGATTTTCATATATGATTCCTCCTTAAAAATACAGTATACTATTTCAATTAGCACTCGTTATCTTTGAGTGCTAAATATATTATAGCCCAATTTTCGGAAATGTCAAGAGAAATTTGACCTTTTTTGACTTACAAAAATTATTTTTTTCTGTCGGAATGCTTCCTCGCGCGAAAAAAGTCGGACGGACAGGTTATAAATCCTGTCCGTCCGATTTATTATTCTTATTTAGAAATTACAGAGTAGAAATATCGTCGTCCGTTACGAGCTTAAAGCCGTTCTCGACAAGAACCTTCTCCGCCGCGTCGTTCTCGTCAACACGGAGCACGACGTAAGCGTTTTTCTTTGAAACGGAGATAAACGCGTAGAGGTAGTCGATATTGATTTTGTTGTCGGCTAAAACACGCACGGCTCTTGCGAGACCGCCGGGCTCGTCGCTGACGGCTACACCGACAACGTCGGTCGTCTTTACAAAGAGGTTGCGGTCGCTGAGCTTCTGCTTCGCGGTAGCGATATCGTCGACAATCATTCTGATAATGCCGAACTGCTGTGTATCGGCAACGCTCATAGCGCGGATATCAATTTCCGCGTCGGCGATAGCGTCGGTAACGTCGGCGAGAGTACCGGGCATATTCTCAACAAATACGGATAACTGTTTTATAGCCATAAGTTAATCCCCCTTAAATATTTATACCAAGGCGCTTGCGCTTGTCGATTACGCGCACAGCCTTGCCCTCGCTGCGCTGAATAGACTTGGGAGCGACAAGGTGAACCACGGGCTTGATACCGAGCATTGCCTTGATAGCGCCCGAAAGCTGCTTCTCCTTGTTAGTCATATCCTTGACCTTATCCGAGAAGTCCTCGGGGTGCATCTCAACATAAACATCGAGCGAATCGGAGTTGTTGACGCGGTCAACGACGATCTGATAGTTGGGAGCATAACCCTCGTTCAGAAGAACCGCCTCGATCTGGCTCGGGAATACGTTTACGCCCTTGATAATCATCATATCGTCGGAGCGTCCCATCGGCTTGCACATCTTAACGAAGGTGCGTCCGCAGGAGCACTTCTCGCGGGTAAGCACGCAGATGTCGCGTGTTCTGTAGCGGATAAGCGGGAACGCCTTTTTGTCGAGCGAGGTGAATACGAGCTCGCCCTTCTCTCCGAGAGGCAGAGGCTCGCCTGTCTCTGGGTTGATGATCTCGGCGAGGAAGTGATCCTCGTTGATATGCATACCGCTCTGTTCCTCACACTCGAACGCGACGCCCGGTCCGGATATTTCGGTTAAGCCGTAGATATCGTAAGCCTTGATACCGAGGTTCTTCTCGATGTCGCGGCGCATTTCCTCAGTCCACGCCTCAGCGCCGAAGATGCCCGCCTTGAGGTGGTTGTCCTCGGGCTTATAGCCCTTCTCCCTGAGAGTTTCGCCTATGTAAGCCGCGTACGAGGGTGTGCAGCAGATAATCGTGGCTTTTAAGTCCATCATAAACTGAATCTGACGGTCCGTGTTGCCGCTGGACATCGGGAGCGTGAGACAGCCGAGCTTGTGGGAGCCGTTGTCGATTCCCGCGCCGCCCGTGAAAAGTCCGTAGCCGTAGCAGACCTGACAAACGTCCTCGTCGGTACCGCCCGCGGCGACAATCGCTCTCGCGGTGCAGTCACTCCAAAGGTCGAGGTCCTCCTGAGTATAGTAGGCTACAACGCGCTTGCCCGTCGTACCCGAGGTAGAGTGAATACGTACGCAGTCCTTGAGGTCAACGGCGAGCAGACCTGTGGGATAAGCCTCTCTGAGGTCGTCCTTTGAGAGGAAAGGAAGCTTCGAAATATCCTCGATGCCCTTTATATCCTCGGGCTTAACGCCCTTTTTATCCATAAGATTTCGATAGTACTCCACGTTTTCGTAAGCGTGCTTAACCTGTTTTACGAGCTTTTCGCTCTGGAGAGCCTTGATCTGCTCAACAGGCATCGTCTCCGCTTCCTTCTGGAAGAAATTTCCCATCGGTATCATCCCCTTTTATTTAAAATTATATCCAAGCTCAAACGCCTTAAGGTTCACGTCAACGAACTGCGGCTTTACACAGTTTCTGATCGCGGTCTCCCACTTCTCGGCATCGATATCAAAATACTTTGCGAGTCTGCCCATAAGCACAATGTTGCACGCCTTTGAGGTTCCTGCCTCGTTCGCGAGCGAAAGAGCGTCGAGAGCGTCTACATGAACGCCCTTCTCCTCCATCTGCGCGATCACATTTTCGGGATATTCGGCAGCACCGATAATTACGGGCATAGGGTCGATCTGCTGAGTATTGACGATAACTGTACCGTCCTTTTTAAGCTTATCGACATATCTCGCCGCCTCGAGCTTTTCGAACGAGACGATGTAATCAGCCTCGCCATCCTCGATGACGGGCGAATAAACCTTGTCGCCGAAACGGACATATGTGACGACGGAGCCGCCGCGCTGGCTCATTCCGTGAACCTCGCTTACTTTTACGTCGTATCCCTCGTCGACAAGAAGTCTGCCGAGGAGCTTACTGGCGAGAAGCGATCCCTGACCGCCTACGCCGACTATCATAATATTTTTTGTTTCCATAAATCAGCCCTCCTCACTTTCAAAAGCGTCAAACGGACAAAGCTGTTCGCATACTCCGCAGCCGACACAGAGCGTCGGGTCAACGGCAGCGTGCTTGTTTCTGAAGCTGATTGCGGGGCAGCCGAACTTCATACAGCGCTTACATCCGCGGCACTTGTCCTTATTGACAACGAGCGGCTTTTTGGGCTTGACGTACTTGAGCAGAACACAGGGTCTGCGCGAGATGATTACGGAAGGCTCTTCCTTGGCGATTTCTTCCTTTACAACACGCTCGCACTCCTCGAGGTTGTAGGGATCCACTACTCTTACGGAGTTGATGCCGATTGAGCGGCAGAGATCCTCGAGACAAACCTTACCCGCGGGATCACCCTTGATGGAGTAGCCCGTGGTGGGGTTCTGCTGATGACCTGTCATACCGGTGATGGAGTTGTCCAGTATAATTACAGTCGAGTTCGACTGATTGTAAGCAATATTGATAAGACCTGTAACGCCCGAGTGCATAAAGGTAGAGTCGCCGATCACGCAGACGGTCTTCTTCTCGCTGTCCTCTCCGCCCGCGACATTGAAGCCGTGGATACCCGAAACGGAAGCGCCCATACAGAGCGTCATATCGAGCGCGTTAAGCGGAGCGGCAGAGCCGAGCGTATAACAGCCGATGTCACCGAGGACGGTGAGCTTGTTCTTCGAGAGAACATAGAACATACCTCTGTGAGGACAGCCCGCGCACATCATCGGAGGACGGACGGGGATATTCTCGTCGAGCTTAACGCTGTAATTGTCGCCGAGCTCAAAAGCCTTCGCGACAGTCTTCTGCGAGAATTCGCCCGTAACGGAGAACTTCTCCTTACCGACAACGTCAACGCCGATGTTGCGGCAGTGCGCCTCAATAATCGGATCAAGCTCCTCAACGACATAGAGTTCCTCAACGGAGGCGGCAAAATCCTTGATCAGCTTTGTAGGCAGCGGATTCACCATACCGAGCTTGAGAACGCTCACGCTGTCGCCGAACACCTCTTTGATGTACTGATACGAGGTGGACGAGGTGATGATTCCCTTCTTGCCGTCAGTACCCTTCTCAACGCGGTTGACGGGCGAAGTCTCGGCGTACTCGGCGAGAGCTTTCGTTCTGTCCTCCACAAAGGGATGACGGCGGATAGCGTTAGCGGGAGCCATTATGTATTTCTGCGGGTTCTTCTCATATCCGCGGTCGACCTTGTCGAGCTTTTCGCCGAGCTCGACGATGCTCTGGGAGTGAGCGACGCGGGTACACATTTTGATAAACACGGGAGTATCGAACTCCTCGGAAATCTCAAAAGCAAGTCTCGCGAAGTCGTAGGACTCCTGAGAGTCGGAGGGCTCGAGCATAGGAACCTTGGCGGCAATCGCGTAGTGACGGGAATCCTGCTCGTTCTGTGAGGAGTGCATTCCCGGGTCATCTGCTACACAGATAACCATTCCGCCGTTAACGCCCGTGTAGGACATTGTGAACAGCGGGTCGGCGGCTACGTTGAGACCAACATGCTTCATACAGCACGCCGCTCTCTTTCCGTTAAGGGACGCGCCGAAGGCGGCCTCAGTGGCGACCTTCTCATTGGGAGCCCATTCGCAGTACGCGTCATCAAACAACGCGAATTTCTCGGTAATCTCGGTACTGGGCGTGCCCGGGTAGCTCGAAATGAACGAGCAGCCCGCGTCATAAAGACCTCTGGCTACAGCCTCATTACCAATCAAAAGTTTTTTCATCTAATCACCCTTATAAATTAATAAATCTATTTTACCACTTTTTCAGACTGTATGTCAATTAATCGTTATAAACAAATACTCCCAAAAGTATATTATTCACCAATCGCGGTATAACCCTCGGGAGGATCAAAGCCCATTGAGGAAGCCATTTCTTTGTTGTACTTCTTCGTAAACTCGGAAGCGGACTCAACCTTCATCTGAGAAATATCCTCGCCGTCGGTGAGAACTCTGTAAGCCATATTGGCAGTAGTCGTGCCGAGATCGTAGTAAGAAACCGAGAGAGTCGCGAGGCCGCATTCGGCGCAGAGCTTTTCATCGGATGTAATTGTGGGAGTGCGGGATTTGAGCACAACGCCCGCGAGCTGCTCCGACGACTGAATGAGACTGTTGTCGGAAGGAAGGAACAGAATATCGTTCTCACTGCACGCCGCTGTCGCAACGTCAGCTATGTCTGCGTCATTCGCGAAGGTATAGGCGGTCACGGCGTAACCGTTCTCCTGAAGCGCTTCGGTAAGGGCGTCGGACTGAGACTTTGAGTCGCTGTTTTTCGAGGAAAAGAGAATAGCTACGGTGGAGACGTTCGGGAACAGCTCCTTGATCATCGAAGCCTGAGCGTCAGGGGGAACGGCGCTGGATGTGCCTGAGATATTTCTTCCCGTAACTCCGCTTTTGTTTCCGAGCTTGAGCGTGGAAGCGAAATCATGGACACAGGTAGCCATAACAGGGATCTTCTCAATCTTATCCGCCGCGGCTAAAAGAGCTGGCGCTCCGTTGGCGAGAATAAGGTCGACCTTATCCTTTACAAAGCCGTCGAGAATCGTGTCGCATTTGTCGGCGTCGCCCTTAGCTTTTTTCAGCGTGATCTCAACATTGTCGCCGTATTTCTCCTTAAGCTTGTCCGTAAAGCCGTTCGTAGCTTCGGTGTAGATCTCGCTGTCGTAATACTGGCAGATTCCGACCTTAAAGGTCTTGTCCTGTTTACTGTCCGAGCAGGCGCAGAGCGCGAATGCCGTCAGCGCGACGGCAGCCGCAAGCATTATGCTGATAAACTTTTTCATAGAAAACCTCCGATTTGATAACGGTGCGTGCACCGTATTATCTTACAACGACATTTTCTCCGCCGAGCTGATGCTTCAGCTCCTTTATCATCACGTCGTTGAGCGACACCCACATCCGCTGAGGGGCGATCATACTCTTCTCAGTGTCGGTGAGATAAAACACAACGGGTGTTCTGCCGTCGAATATATCAAGAACTCTGAATGCTTTTTTAAACAATTCCGAGTCCAGATTATCAATTTTGAGGTAGAGCTTAGGCGGAGCCGAGCTCCTTTTCACAGGCTGCGGAGCTTTTTGTTCGGGCGCGGGCTGAGGTACAGAGTTCCTGTCAACAGGACGGATCTCATTGGCGATAACCTTGGGCTCCTCGTCCTCGCGCATATTAACAGTGCCGAAAATCTCCACAACCGCGGATTTCATCAGAAACGCCGAGCACCTCGCGTAGACGTTCGGGAATACGATAATTTCAATCGTGCCGTAGCGGTCCTCTACAGTCACGAAAGCCATCATCTGGTTGCTCTTCGTGATCTGAGTTTTCTGGTTAGCAACGATACAGACAAGGCGCACCTCGCTCTTGTCCCTGTAGCTACTGTTTTCCTTGTTGATGATGTCGCCGATCCTGTCAGCGTGAACCGCGTTTATGTAGTCGCTGAATTCGTCGATCGGATGACCGCTGAGGTACATTCCCGCGACCTCGTTCTCCATAAAAAGCAGTTCCTCACGCGGAAACTCGGGAACATCGGGAGGCACGGGCTCGTTGTCAGCCTGCTCCCCGCCCATATCGAAGAACGACATCTGACCTCTCAGGTTCCTTTTACTCTCGTACTCGAGGTCAGACAGAACCGTCTTTGACATAAGGAGCATCTGGCGGCGGTTGAGCCCGAGATTGTCGAGCGCGCCGCACTTTATGAGGCTCTCGAGAGCGCGGCTGTTCAGGGTACGGTCGTAGAGCCGCTTACAGAAATCGTAGAACGACGAATACGGCGAGAGCCTGCGCTTCTGTATAATAGCGTCGATAAACTGTCTGCCGAGGTTCTTTATCGCGAGCAGACCGTAGCGTATATCCCTGCCCGAGACCGTAAAGCCGTAAAAGCTCGTGTTTACGTCGGGAGGCAGGATGTTGATGCCGAGGTTATGACACTCGGCTATATATGAAGCGAGCTTATTCTGACTGTCGAGCACGCTCGACATAAGCGCCGCCATATATTCCTTCGGGTAATGGCATTTCAGATATGCCGTCTGATAAGAGACCTTGGCGTATGCCGTAGCGTGGGATTTGTTGAAGGCGTAGGAGGCGAAGCTCTCCATCTCATCGTAAATCGCCGTGGCGGTTTTACGGTCGACACCGCGTCTGAGACAGCCCTCGACAACGACGTTACCGTCATCGTCCACGAGACCTTCTATAAAGATCCGGCGCTCCTTCTCCATAACGTCGTGCTTTTTCTTGCTCATAGCACGGCGGACGATATCCGCTCTGCCGAGCGAGTAGCCCGCGAGCTTACGCAGTATCTGCATTACCTGCTCCTGATACACGATACAGCCGTAGGTAACGCGCAGGATATCCTCGAGCATCGGGTGCTTATAGCGTATGTGAGAGGCGTTGTGGCGGCAGTCGATATAGGTCGGAATACTGTCCATAGGACCCGGGCGGTAGAGCGAAATAACAGCGATCAGATCCTCGAAGCAATCGGGGCGAAGCTGAGTAAGGACGTTTTTCATCCCCTGCGATTCAAACTGGAACACGCCCTCGCTGTTGCCCGCGGACATCATTCTGTAAACCGCTCGGTCATCGTCGCTTATGCTGTTTATGTCAAAATCAGGGTTGCTCCTGCGAATCATCTTTACGGTATCGTCGATTACCGTGAGGTTCCTCAGTCCGAGGAAGTCCATCTTCAAAAGTCCGAGCTCCTCGAGCGTCGTCATCGTGAATTGTGTGACAGTGTTGCCGTCGTTGGAGGACAGCGGAACGTAATCGGAGACGGGCTTCTCGGTGATAACTACACCTGCCGCGTGCATCGTAGCGTGGCGCGGCATACCCTCGAGCTTCAGGGCGATATCTATGATGTTCTTCGTCTCGGGCTCCGTGTCGTATTTTGTTTTAAGCTCGGGAGATAGCTTCATCGCCTTCTCGATTGTCATATTGAGCTCGAACGGAACGAGCTTGGCTATCCTGTCGACCGTGTTGTACGGAACGGCGAGGGCTCGTCCGACGTCGCGTATCGAGCCGCGCGCAGCCATTGTGCCGAAGGCTATGATCTGCGCTACGTGGTCGGCGCCGTATTTGCGGATAACGTAGTCGATAACCTCTCCCCTGCGCTCCTT
>JAHLBL010000289.1 GCA_020625635.1 bacterium | reverse complement strand
GATAAAATCAGGCTCGCGACTGATATAAGCCTGAGCGGAGACAAAATAGATTACGGAAAAGAATTTGTATTTAACGAAGACGACAATGTCACAAAGATACGGCTCGACGGAAAAGAATATCAGTATGTTTTTGTCGTGACGGACATCTTCGGAAAAAGCTATTACTCAGATACGGCAACCTTTGAAAAACGGGGTAAAACCTTTAAGGCTGTCAAAACAGAGCCGTATACATTTGATTTTATAATTGAATAGTCAGACATAGAATCAGCCCGCCGCGCTTGCGGTGGGCTGAACTGTATTTACAGATTATTCACCATGAAACAAAAAGAATATAAATACATTTTTCATAAAATCAACCGAATAATTCAATAAAAGTAACATCAAAGCTCTTCGACTTTGTGATAGGCTTGCCGTCGGTTCTGGCAATATAAGACGTTCCGATATTTCCCGAGGAAGGGTTTTTATCGTTAGTTTTTATGTAGGAACCACTATAATCCCAGTAAGTCCAGGTCGACCACTGATTGTAATAGCCGCTTTTCTTTTCCCATTTGAAAGTCAGCAATAACGGATGTTTTATGTCAATTCCCGCTGATTTGAATTCTTCCGTCAGGTTACCTTGCATTCTGCTGATGAACTTATTTTTTTCTATGTCGGTCCAGTTTCTGTAGCTTGAGCCTGCCTTGATTGCTCCGCCATAGTTATCGCAATTTGGCTGGTTTTTTGAATCGCTAACGCACACGCTTCCACCAAGAACATAGCTATACGGGCAATATGTCAATCCCTTTCTTTCATAATTAAAATAACGCGGAGATGAGGATTTGTAAATATTAACATCGCTTGCGCCTTCTTTTTTAGTCGAGCTGAAATCTATACCATCGGCAATTACCGCCTTATTGTCAGGCTTTGAGTCTCTCGTGTAGTAAAGATAACGTTTTGCTCTCGAGGAACCTGCGTCAAGATTTCCTTTGAAACCGTTAGCCGACGCAAGGTAGTACGTCAAACCGTCAATTACAATTGTCGGATCGGTTTTATCCTTTAATATAACGAAGTCTTTAATGGCTTTGCTGTAATCGGTAGTTGTTTTATATCCCAAATAAATATAATACGGGTAATCAAATACATCAATATCATACACTCCCTTTGGGGATGTCTTAGCAAGGCCCTTAGTGTTGTTTTGTGTAAAGGAATATCCCTCTTTTGCGAGATTGTTCATAAGCTTGCTATAGTCATAGTAAGAATCTGAGCAAGTGAGCAAAATGTCGCTGACAAAGCTTATGCTTTTGCTTTCGGTTATGCCTTGTGAGGTTGCGTTTATCTGCGACGTGGGATGACCGACTGTATCATAAGACTTATCCAGCCAATCCGCGGCGGCTTCCACTCTTTTCTGAATCTTGGTAAAGGTCGTTTCCTTGTGATATGTCATTACCTTTTCGTGAGCGAATACGATCATCATAGCTCTCGAAAGCAATGCTTCGGCAGTTGTTCTCTGCGCTGATCTGAATTCATAGCACTGTGAATCGAAGTTATACTTGTAAGAACAGAGCGTATCATAACGCACGATTGGATTTGTAGCATCGTTCTTCGCGAGCTTATCCGCGACATGACCGAGTTCTGTTTTTAAATTCTCATAAGAAGATTTAAAATCATCGAAAACAGGATCTTTGGGATTAAGGCTTCTTTCGATCATATAATCAATGAGCTTATTGTTGTATTCCTCAAGCTGTTCGTCGTTCATCCCCTTCACATTCGGGAGATATTCTTTGTATTTATCAAAATCTTCCTCACGGGGCATTTT
>JAHLBL010000288.1 GCA_020625635.1 bacterium | reverse complement strand
TAAGTGGTAGAAAAAGATGTGCTATATCAAAACACAAGTAATTACTTCTCACTTAAAACTTATCACTGAATAATTGCATTTACTCATACGGGGCTGCTCACTTTTAGTTTTGAGCCAGCCCCGTGCTTTATTATTTAAGCTTAATTGCCGTTTCGGCTTTGTTGATGATCCGTAAATCGTTTTCGTAGGTACAGAGCTTTCGCGCCTGCTGAATATCAACCCAGATATACTCGGCGATTTCCTCCCGCTGGATCTTCACGTTGTCCGTAAATGCCTGAGCGAGGAAAAACACGACCTTTTTACGGATCCTGCCGAACGGACAGTATTCGCTGACCTCGCGGAAATTATCTTTGATTTCGACGTCGAGGTTCGTTTCCTCCTTGATTTCACGCACAGCGGTCTGCATTTCGGTCTCGCCGATTTCGATATGTCCCTTCGGGAAGCTCCAGTAGCGGCCGTTGTTGTTTTTTACAAGCAGGATACGTGTGCTCGTCTTGGCGATATAGTAAATAATCGCTCCGCACGACTTCTCATAAAGGCATTTTATCGACACGAGCTCGGTATTTCTGAGGTAGGAAATGCTCTGTCTCAGCTCGGGCTCGTAGTAAACGCTGTTCTCCGCGGCTACGATGAACCTTTCGTCATCCTTATCGAACACAGCCGTCGCCACGATTATCCCGCGAAACAGCTCATTCACGGGAACAGGCGAGATAACGTACACTTTTTTGCCCGCAAAGCTGCCGTTGCTGATATAACCCGAATACAAATCCTTGCTAAGCTTGCCGAAAATATTGACACTTACCTTGTCAGCTAACATTATCCCTCACCTCTTCCCTCTGAATTTATAAATTATTTAAGCAGCGCCTCGATTTTGTCGAGCTGCTCGGCTGTCGCGGCGCTCATTACACCGTTGACAAAAAGCACGTTTTTGATTCCGTTCTTTTCGCAATAGGTCTTAAGATCCTCGGAGTTTGTATCGCGGAAGCTTCTGAAATCAATTGAGTGTATTTCGCTGTAGTTATATGTAAGATACGGAACAAACGCGTTTCCGTAGCTTTCGTGAATAACAAGGATTTTTTCCTTACCCGCGGCGTCGCTTGAGCTCTTTATAACCTCGAGCGGGTTATCGCCGTAGAGGAACAGACCGTAGGTATTCTCTCCCTCTGTCGAGTAGGGATAGTAAACTCCGTCATACTTACCCGACTGAACCGACTGTCCCGTAATGGTGCTCGTAATATCATACGGGAAATCCCAGTAGTAAACCGTGTCGGCGGAGATCTTCTCGCTTGTGAGCTTGATAAAGCTGCCCGTAAAGCCGTCAACCATCTTCTTCTCGCATTCGTCGAGCGAAATCGCCTTCTGATTAGTCTGCTTGGCGAACGCGGTATAAGCGTAGTAACCGCCGAGCGCTGTCCAGTGATGATCTGAACCAAAGTAAATGTAGTCGTTGCAGTGCGCCGAAAGATCGTTATATACATTTATATATTTTACACCGTCAAACGCATCGTAAGCGCTCTTGATAAAGTCCGCCTGCGACAGAGTTGTCGCTCCGCCGTTGACATTCTTCAGTCTCGAGGGCAGTCCCATCTCGGTATGATTAGGAATAATCATCGAGTAGACATTAATACCGCTGCCGAGCTTTTTCTTGGCGTTGTTTATGTACTTGGCGTAACGCTGACCCATGCTCTCGTCGCCGTAGAAGAGCTCAAAGCCCATCTCGTTCCAGACGTAGATACCGCCGTCGTTAACGCCCTTGGACTTCTTGTCGTCGTCAATATTGGGCGCGTTGAACGTAAGAGCTTCCGTGGTTTTTTCCTTT
>JAHLBL010000287.1 GCA_020625635.1 bacterium | reverse complement strand
GTTCGTGCAGCCTGTCTGCCCGACCTTCACTTTCCACTTTCAACTTTCAACTATTCACTTTCCACTTTTCACTTGCGCGAAGCGCATAAAAATACCTTCGGGCAGATAAGTTTTCCGTTCGTGCAGCCTGTCTGCCCGACCTTCATTTTCAACTTTCAACTCTCAACTCTCAACTTTCAACTACCAACATATCAAACTTTACTCTTAACGCTCAACACTTCCTCTTAATCACTAACCACTAACCACTAACCACTTTCAACTATCGATATAGCGAACTTCAAACTCCACGCTCAACACTTCCTCTTAATCACTTCTCACTAAACACTAATTATTCGGAGTTGAATTTATTTGTTATCAGTTTTAACTACAATCGGATTAATTATAATAGGCGTACTGCTTTTTGAGCTTATAATACTCTTTCACGAGGGCGGTCATTTTATCGCCGCCAAGAGAAGCGGAGTTCAGGTCAACGAGTTCGCCATCGGTATGGGACCGAAGATCTTCGGCTTCAAAAAGGGGGAAACTCAGTACTCGCTGAGGCTGTTGCCCATCGGCGGCTACTGCGCGATGGAAGCCGAGGACGACGAGAGCGACAACCCGCGCGCTTTCACGAACGCAAAGATCTGGAAGCGTATGATCATAATCGTCGCGGGCGCGTTTATGAATATCGTGCTCGGTCTGCTGATGAGCTTCGCGCTCGTGGTACAGGAGCCGTACTACGCCTCCACCACCGTTGCTCAGTTTGACAGCCGCTCCTTCTCCTCCAACTGCGGACTGCAGGCAGGCGACGAGATAGTCCGTCTCAACAACTACGGCATAGGCGCGTATCAGGATCTGACCTTCGCCTTCGCCACGATGAAGTGCAGGGACGTCGACGGCACGACCGTCGCGGTTTATAAGGAGGACTGCGCCAACGAGCTCGCGCTCGCGCTTTACGGAGAGGTTTCAGAGAACAAGGAGAGCTACTCCGACAAGACGCTCTCGGAATGTGACACGCTCCTCGGCGAGGGCGTTTCAAAGATAAACGTGAGCGAAACTAAGAAAGAAGCCAAAGGCTATTACGAGGAGTATTTCAAGAAGCTTTTCGATACGCTCGGCGTTAAGAAATATAAAATAGCCGAGATAAAAGAGCAGAAAACCCGCAAGCGCTTCCAGAGCGATATGGACGTTATCAGAAACGGCGAGCGCATTACCTTAAAGGACGTGCAGTTCTTTACCTACACGACCGCGGACAGCGATGAGCCCAAGGTCGCGCTGGACTTCTATGTAGACAGGCTCGATAAGAATTTCGGCACTGTTATGTCCCAGACGTGGAACAAGACGGTTTCTACGGTCAGGATTGTGTGGTCTTCGCTTGTCGGACTTGTTACGGGACAGTTCTCGTACAACGATATCTCGGGACCCGTCGGAGCGGGGCAGGCTGTCACGCAGGCGGCTTCCATCGGACTCGAAACGGGCTTCGCGGACGCTGTCAACAATATACTCTTTATGATGATGCTCATAACCGTGAATCTCGGTATCTTCAATATGCTGCCGTTCCCCGCGCTCGACGGCGGACGCTTCCTCTTCCTGCTTATCGAGGCGGTGTTCCGCAAGCCCATCCCGCGCAAGGTCGAGAAGATCGTCAACACGGCAGGTCTTGTGATACTGCTCACTTTTATGCTGCTTATAACGGTCAAGGACGTTTTTAAGATATTCGGAGGTTGATTATGGGAAGTAAAATTCAGGTTACAGCAGGTAACGTAAAAATCGGCGGCGGTGCTAAGGTAAGCGTCCAGTCAATGCTCAATGTTCCAGCCGAGGATATTCAGGGAAGTGTTGATCAGGCTG
>JAHLBL010000286.1 GCA_020625635.1 bacterium | reverse complement strand
TTTTCGGGGTAATAGCTCTCGTCCATATTCATCATAAGACGCTTTTCCACCTTTTCAGGCGCGCCGCCGTTCGCGGTAAACGACTTGATCGTACCGTCATCGTTATACTCTACGGAATACAGAGCAGGTACATACACACCCTTTATCTGCGCGGCAAGCTTCAGGAACTCTTCCTTTGTCCTGCCTTCCTTTTTGCAGGTTCTGTAGAGCTTCATAACCTCAATATTTACCTCTTCGCCCTCACCGATAAAGAATATATCTATAAAATCAGCGAGCGGCTCGGGATTGCAGGCGCAGGGACCTCCCGCGACAACGATCTGACCGAGTTCCTTTCTGTCACAGGACTTTATCGGAATCTTAGCGAGCTTGAGCATATTCAGCACATTTGTAAAGCTGAGCTCATACTGGAGCGTAAAACCGATAAAGTCAAAATCGGTAATCGGGTCACCGCTCTCGAGAGCGAACAGCGGAATATTCCTCTCAATCATAAGCTCTTCCATATCGAGCCACGGCGCGAAAACTCTCTCGCACCAGAAATACGGAATTTCGTTTGCGATACTGTAAAGGATCTTCATTCCGAGGTGCGACATACCGATTTCATATGTGTCAGGAAAGCAGAACGCGAAACGCACGTCGACGTCCTTTTTATCCTTAACAACACTGTTAAGCTCGCCGCCGACGTATCGTCCGGGCTTCTGAACCTTGAGCAGTATTTTTTCTACGTCCTTGTTAATCATATTTCCTCCGTAAGATTAAAGGTATTTATCCTTTTTCATAAAAACGGATAAAATCAAGTAAAGACTGATGAACAGCAGTGAAAAATTGTACTTTGTATTCAACAGAATAATAATTCCGATAAAGAACAATAATGCGGCGGTTATAATCGTCACAACGTCCGAAACCAAAGCGCTTCTGTCTGCCGACAGCTTCCTGCACAACAAAAGGTACAACGCCTGTCCTCCGTCGAGAGAGGACGCGGGTAAAAGATTAAATGCGCCTATGTACAGGTTTACAAGCGCAAAATCACGGCTGAAACCTGAACAAACAGTAAACAAAAGCACATTTACGGCAGGTCCCGCAAGCGTACATAAAATATCCTTTCCGAAGCTGAGCGAGTATCTGGAATTCTGGACTATCGTTATGTTAAACGCGGATATTTCAAATCCGCTGACCTCAGCTTTGAATATTATCATCATTATAAGATGACCGAGCTCGTGAAGAATAACGGCAAAAAGGCACAGGATATATCCGCTGTTTATTCCGCTCAGCACAATAACAGTCACGAGCGCGAGCGACGGGAACGACAACGATACTGTAAAATCTCTAATCCTCAGCCGCATCGGAAACAGGATTCAGCGTAAAAGACTCGAAAGTATCCTTAAGAATAATCTCGTTATTTATTTCCTTGTCATAATATTCTTTTACAGAATTATACACTTCGCCGCCTGATTGCCTGACAACAAACATAGACAATACGATCAGCGCGGATAAAATGAGCTGAACAGTGAGCAGCAAGGGAATTTTTACGTTCCTTTTTTCCTTTGGCTTTTGCTCGGGCAGCTCGGTTGAGCGCGATACGCTCTCGTACTGCACAGGCTCAGCAGCGTCTCTCCAGCCTTCCTCGTAGCTTATGGTGTTGAGATTGTCCATATTATCACCTCAACACAGTCTATGCGGCAAACACCAAAGATTTAACCGACCGAGTCAAGTTTTTTGAAATCGGTATTTTTCAGCTGTATAAACAAGAATATTGCGAGAATAAGCGATCCTATTTCAGCGAGCGGAAAAGCAAACCAGATATCGGTCATATATGACTCGCCGAAGGTTTGTTTTATAATAAACG
>JAHLBL010000285.1 GCA_020625635.1 bacterium | reverse complement strand
ATCAGGTTCTCGTTTGCCTGATTATGTATATCAAGATTGTTAACGGAGCTGAACTCCGCGGAAGCGTTCAGACAGTTTATCACCGTCCGCTCGGTAATTTTAAGCTCAAGGGCGATTTCACTGATTATTTCGCCGTAGTTTTTTTCTGTTTTCTGATTGAACAGATACATTACTTTACGCATATTAGAGTAGTGGTTAGCGTTATCAGGCGAGATATTTCCGCAGTTTTGGCGGACATAGTTATGCCATTCACGCTCACAGTCGTATTTTATCAGCTGCAGCAGAGGTAGTTCAGAATCATAGTTCTGCAGCCTTTCCCACAGGAGAGAGGAAAAAATCTGCTTTAAATCATCAAGCCGTTCTCTGTCTAATCCGTATTTAGCAATAAAATTTTTTGCTATACGATTGAGCTTTGGCTCATAAAAATGCAGGAACTCAAGAAAATATTTCTCGTCCTTCGTTTCTAAGTATCGTGTAAAATAATTATTATAGTTATTTAATCGTTTCGGCTTACTGTCAAGTCGATATATCCATAGCCCTTTCATAAACTCTTTTTAATTCCATATCCTTTTCGTATTCGTTTTTCGCGTATTCAAAATCATACTTTGTTCTGTCAAAATACTCATCAATCAACGCCTTAGCCTTGGCTGATACGATCTCATCGTATTTGCCGAGGCTTTTGTTTTTTCTGATAGAATCCGCGCGTTTTTTCCATAACAGATAGTACGGACTATCCGACTTCTTTTGGCTGGGCATTTTCTCCTTAGTGATTTCGGGGTGCTTTGCGACATAGCTGCACGGCACTCCGTATTTGGGATTAACTTCGCTGCAGTATATCTGCTTGTGAGCGCTTTTCATAAGAAAATATCTGTCACAGATTTTGCATTGCCATATGTAGTGACCTGCGGAAAGCCCCTCAAATAAGTCCGTCAGCAAATAGTCCTTTAAACTGCTGAAAAACATCTTACGCACTAATATATTATTGCCGTCAGAATTTGTAACAATGGGTACAGAGGTAATCTCTGAGCGCAAGGTTGAAGGGGTGTAGTCATGAACGTACTTCATAACCTCATCATTAAGAAACGCCTTATAACTGGACGCAAGAGCATGCTTTGTCCTAGCGTTATTTTTCATTATCTCACGGGTAAGATGAAATACAAGCGAATAATAATAGTCAACCGCCTCGTTTGCCGCGCAGAGATACAAACCGTACCCTAGTAATGATTCGTAATCTATTGAGGCGTAAGCAAGTTTTTCCGCTCTTTCCAAATCAAGCATTTCAGGCTCACTGGTAAGAATATGATTGTAATCTTCGTAGAGATCAACCATTTCACTGGTAAAGTATTTATCCTTTTTCCCGATTTTCTTATCCCATCCCAATAATATAAATAACTCATATTTGCAAAAGAACGACAGAGCTTCGTTGAGCTTGTCTCGATATTCTAGCAATACGTCTCTGTCGAACTTATTAATCAAACTTTCAACCAATCTATACAATTCCTCAAATACCTTTTTATCAGCAAAACGGAAGTCGCAGTTAGCTGTCAGAAATGCGGTATACCCCAGGGGATACTCATTGTCAGCTACAATAAAGCTTTTATTCTTGAATATTACGCTGAAAGGAAATCCTTTGTTAAGATGATTATTTACGTTATTCTTTAACTCCATTTTTACTCCTAAAACAAATGTTTTAAAAATTATAACACAAATGTTCTAAAATCACAAGCCCCTAGGAAACATTTTTTGATAGTCACAGGAAAATCAGGAATTTTAAGAATTTTTGACATTTATATAGTGAAAGGCAAAAAAGCCTTGAAATTATTGAGATAGGAGGTGAAAAAATGTTATCTCAAGAAAAAAT
>JAHLBL010000284.1 GCA_020625635.1 bacterium | reverse complement strand
GTTCAAGACGTTCTTGAAATAATTAGGAGGAGATCCGTAATAGAGATAGAATCCGCAGTTCTGTGCTCTTTCTGAGGTGAGTTCTTCGACTGTCTGTGCTGTATATGTTGCGCTTCCTCCCGAGACCTCAACGATCTCATAGATACTGAATCCTGTCGCGTAGAAGCTTACCTTGCCGTCCTCTACGGTGAAGTGCTCAACCTGCTCGCCGGTTCCGTCATCGGTAATATGTATGATCGAGATACTGTTGCAGTTACAGATCGCGGGATCGCTGATCTCAACGAATATCGGATTTCCTTCCGCGGGCTGGAACTCGCTGCCACCGTCATTGATAGAGATATCATAAGCGGCAATTACAGCGGAGTCATCCTCAGGCTCTTCCATATCGTCGGTCACGTCCGTCGCTTTGGCGTCGGCATTCTTAGGCATCATACCGTTGAGGGTAATGGTCACGTCCGGTTCGGCTTTATGGGGAGTGAGCTCCAAGCTCCTCTCGAGAAGCTCAGGAGCAGGATCGTCAGCCGCCGAAATCGACAGCGGCATAATAGAAACCAAAAGTACCGCGGCAAATACCGCGCACATCACGCGACGGAAACGCCGCGGAATATTTCTGAAAAAGGAGAGCAGACATACTACCGCCGCAGAAACAGACTTCCGAAGCAAATTCATATGCAAACCCTCCTTTCGGTTATGTTTTAAATAATTAAATAATTAATGTGATTCTTCTTACTTATTCTTTCCAATCAGCCGATTGGTCGAAATCATATAGATAATGGACAGCATAAACAGACCGCCTGCCGCGAGGATACAAATCAAGAGATAGATATCCAGCATACTGTCGTCGCCCGTCTGGGGGCGCGAGGTGGGAGGTCGCTTCGGCGGCTCCTTAGACGGCTCCGTCGGGGCGGAAGGCACGGTTTCGTTAGCGTCCATCGGCTTTTCGCTCAGCGAAAAAGCGCATTTATCGGGCTTATAGTTGCTGTCAGCCTTAGTCAGAACGACCGTAGCTGTCATCGTACCGCCTTTGTCCGTTCTGACGGCGACATTCGCCGTATAACACGCGGGAGAATAATACGTACCGTCCTTTGTTTTAGCTTGGATAGTATATTTATAATCACCTGGTACGGAAAAACTGATATTTATATTTTCTGCCTTGCCGTCCTGCACCTTGATTGAGGATGCCTCGGGCAGCGGACAGTTGACTTCTGTGATCACGACCGCCGTGCCGCCGCCTTCGATCTCAACGGGGATCGAAACGGATACCGTCTCCGCCGCAAAGGCAGAAAACGAAAACATACACAGCGAGACAAGCATAACAACGCCTGTCAAAAGGTAAATTGTGGCTTTCTTCAAGATAAACTCACTTTCCGATTCTTGATACTTTTTCCTTATTCAAATCATTTACTCAAAACGCCGAACACGAGCATACGCTCGATATTTTCGGCAGACTGGCAGGTCGACAGAGCGATGATGTGCCCCTGATCCTGCGGTTCTTCATAGATAGCTGCGTTAGTCTTTAGATAATCAAGCAGCTTTTCGTTGTTTGTAGTCGGCGGGTCAAAAATTATTTTTTCATCCGCCGGAGCTTTTGCCGCGGCAAAAAATTTGATGTTGTATTCTTCTCCGCCTACGGTGATAAGCTTGCCCGTTCGGTGGGCGGAAAAATAGTCAGGCTTGATGAACTCGTCCAGCGCTCCGAACATAGCGCCGTAGTCCATATGATGACCGTACAGAAGGGAGTATGCGTCCGTGAATTCGCTGTCGCAGCGGCTGTCAAGGAAGATACTTCCCGAGAGAGAATAGTCCCCGTAAGGGTTTTTGTTAATATATTCCGAATTGGTTTTGCCCTGCATAACAGGGTAATCAA
>JAHLBL010000283.1 GCA_020625635.1 bacterium | reverse complement strand
GAATCGGAACCGAGCTTATAAGTCTGTGACGTTGTTTCCGCAGCGTTGAGTGTAACCTCAGCGGAGCCCTGGAAACTTCCGCCGCTGTCGGAGCCCTTGAAGCTGATCGATACGGAAGGACCTGCGGGAGCCTGATTGTAAACTACGGCAACACCCGAGGAACCTACGTTACCCTTGATCTGACCGCCCGATACGGTAAATGTACCGCCCGAAACATAATCCTTATATGTGCCGTCCTTCATCTTATTAGCCTTAAGAGATACGGAGCCGCCTCCGCCGAGCTTCGCTATAACAACGCCTGTGGTACCGCGCTCGTTATATGCGCAGTCGCCCTGTGAGGAAAGGTACTCGGACTCACCGTCAAAGTAATTCTTGAACTTGTTTACCTCGGCAACAGGAGCCGATTTCCACGTTGTATCGGAGCTCGCGTCTCCCATATTTGCGGCAGGACGCGCAAAGAAGAGAGCGGATGCCTGTGCTCTTGAGGCGATAATAGCCCAGCACTTTATAATAGTAGCGTTCGAAACATTCTTTGTATTCTTAATCTTAACGCCCGAGTCACCCATATATGTATCGTGCGACTCGCACCAAAGAACCGAATGAGCGGAATCAAGTCCCTGCTTACTGCTGCCTGCGCCGTTAGATGCAAGACCTGAAGCGTCGCCGCTATTCGCGCAGTAAAGACGATAGTCACTCGCTTCATTATCGGTAACACTCATATATTTTGTGTAATTATTAATGCTTGTACCCGCGTAGTTAAGAATTTCGCCGTAGAAATAAGCGTCCTTCTTTACGCCCGACGCGCCGCCGAGAACCGTAGGCCAGAAGTTACTTCCGCCGTCCTCGCCCGGAAGCTCGATGTGCTTCGCCGCGTCAAAACGGAAGCCGTCAACGCCACAGTTAACACAGTCGATAAGAAGGCTTTTAAACTTGTTCATTACGTCGGGATGACCTGTGTTAAGGTCAGGAAGACCGATAGCTCCGTGGGTTACCTTGTAACGGTTTCCGTCATCATCGGCACTCATCGGATCGCTGTGCCAGTAGTCGTCACGGCGCATATCGCTGTCAACAGCGGTACTTACGTTTCCGAGGCCGTTGCAATACTTACCCTGGTCGGCAAGGTGATTCGCTACGATATCGACTACTACCTTGATACCGTACTTTTCAGCCTCGGCGCACATCGCCTTGAGCTCGGACTTTGTACCGAGCCAGTGGTTTCCGTCGGCAATACGAACGCCGAGCGGCTGATAGATCTTCCACCACTGACCGCCCTGATCGCGCCATGAAGGGCTGTAATCCTTAGGCGGCTGTACGGGAGAGGTCTGGACAGCGGTATAACCCGCGTCCTTGATTGCTTTCATATTATTCTTGATAGAAGTATACGACCAGTCAAAGCAGTGCAGAATCGCCGAGCCCTGAATATGGCTGAGCGGTTCGGTGCTTTTTGCCGAGGAAGTCTCGGTGTCTACAACGGCGGCACTCGAATTGAAGTTTGCCACAATCATACAGGAAAGCAGCATCGTCATAACGAGCAGAATAGAGATTACTCTTCTCTTCAAAATTTTTCACTCCTAAATCATTTAAAAAAAAGATAAACCTGTTTATAAATTATCCTACCTTAACCTTTAAAGTAAGCTTAACCGAACCGTTGGTTGTCACCGTGATAGTAGCTTTGCCCTTATTCTTGGCTGTAACCTTACCCTTTTTGGTGACAGAGGCTACCTTTGTATTTGAAGATTTGAATTTCTGTTTTCCGTTTTTACCTGTTATTTTGATTGTGAATGTCTGCTTTTTCTTCAAGGTTATTGAAGTTTTGTTGAGTTTTGGGTTCTTGACCGTAACCTTAAACGTTTTCTTTACTCCGTTATTCTTTACGGTAATAGTAGCTTT
>JAHLBL010000282.1 GCA_020625635.1 bacterium | reverse complement strand
AGGATCTTCGCGCCGATAAGAGCGGAGATACCGCCGACCATATGTATCGCGCAGGAGCCGGCGAAATCGTGGAAGCCGAGCTGACTGAGCCAGCCGCCGCCCCAGATCCAGTGCGCTTCTACCGGGTAGATTACTGCCGAGATAACGGCGGAGTATACGCAGTAGGAAAGAAACTTTGTGCGTTCAGCCATCGCGCCCGAAACGATCGTCGCCGTAGTCGCGCAGAAAACGAGGTTGAATACGAAATTCGAAAAATCGAAATCCTGATAAGCAGTGAATATGTCAAATCCGGGTTGTCCGATAAATCCTGCGAGGTCCTCGCCCATAAGCAGACCGAAGCCGATGAGGATAAAGGTAACGGTTCCGATACAGAAATCCATCAGGTTTTTCATAATGATGTTTCCCGTATTCTTCGCTCTGGTGAAGCCCGCTTCGACCATTGCGAAGCCCGCCTGCATCCAGAATACCAGCGCCGCGCCTATAAGGAACCATACGGCGAAGAGCTGTTCCGAGGTTGCCTGTGTCACAAACTCTCTGATTGTTTCATTCATAATTTCTCATCTCCATAAAATATAATAGGCGTGCTGCCGACAGCTGTACTGTCGTGACAACACGCCTTTGTGTTGATTATCTGTAGTTTATACCCCGAAAAGGATCTTTCCGTAGGACGGATAAGGCCAGTATTTAGCCGAGGTTTCTTTCTCCATGCTGTCGCCGAGCTCACGCAGCTCGTTCATAAGCACGAAAACGGTGTTTCTGTAATACTTCGCGAGGGAGAGGTTGTCGTCGTATTCTCCCGCGCCTGAGAGAGCTGTCTCCAGCTCGTCTGTCTTTTTGACGAATTTCTCCAGCTTTCCGGAAAGTCCTTCAAGCAGGCTGTCCTCGGCAAAGGTGGAGATCGATGAGGAAATGCTCTTCTTCAGAGCTACGGACTCCGCGAGCTCCTTTACGAACGCCATAACGGCGGGAGCGATGTCCTTCTTCGCCATATCGAGCATGGTGAGCGCCTCAATGTTGAGGAGCTTTGAGTACTGTTCAAGCTCGATCTCGTAGCGCGCGTGCATCTCAGCCTCGGTCACGATTCCGTTGAGCGCGAACAGATCGACATTCTTCTTGTCGATGTAGTGCTCCATAGCCTCGGGAAGGCTCTTGTAGTTGCACAGTCCGCGGCGTTCGGCTTCTTTTACCCACTCGTCGGAGTAGTTGTCGCCGTTGAAGATGATCCTCTTGTGCTGAGTGAGCACGTCTTTGATAAGCGCCTTGAGTTCTGCTTCAAGATCGCTGCTGCCGCTGAGTCTGCCGTAGAATTCGCTGAGCTGCTGAGCGACCATTGTGTTGAGCATATAGTTCGGGCAGGCGATGTTGAGCGAGGAGCCGAGAGCTCTGAACTCAAACTTGTTGCCTGTGAACGCGAACGGCGAGGTGCGGTTTCTGTCGGAATTATCCTTCTTGAAATCGGGCAGAGCGTCTACGCCTGTCTGCATTCTCGCTGCCTTGTGGCTCTTGTAGTCCTTGCCCTCGATAATGCTCTCAACGAGAGCGCCGAGGTCGTCGCCGAGGTACATCGAAATGATAGCGGGAGGAGCCTCGTTAGCGCCTAAGCGGTGATCGTTGCCCGCTGAAGCGACGGTGATCCTGAGCAGATCCTGGTACTCGTCAACAGCCTTTACGACCGCGCAGAGGAAGAGCTGGAACTGTAAATTCTCCTCGGGGCATTTGCCGGGATCGAGGAGGTTCTCGCCCTTGTCGGTCGAAATCGACCAGTTGTTGTGCTTCCCCGAGCCGTTAACGCCCGCGAAGGGCTTTTCATGAAGCAGGCAAACAAGTCCGTGCTTCTCGGCTGTCTTTTTCATAACCTCCATGCACAGCTCGTTGTGGTCTGTCGCGATGTT
>JAHLBL010000281.1 GCA_020625635.1 bacterium | reverse complement strand
GTAAATTACGACGGTCATACATGGCAGTACATCGTTTCCGATAACGTCACTGTGCTTGTCGTGCCCTACGGCGGAAAAGTCAGCGAGCTTCCCGAGGACTACCGCAATCCCGATATTGTACTTCTCAGCCGCGAGCCCGATTATTTCAGAAACGAAATTGATTACAAAAAGGCGTTCTGGCTGTCCGAAAAGCCCGTACCGAAGGGACTTAAGAACTGTGAGTATGTCGGCGACGGCGTCACAATCAAAATGAATTGAGGAAATTATGGCTGAAATTTCGCGAAAAGAATTAAAACAGCGTATAAATAAAAAAGAATACGACAGGATTTACCTGATATACGGCGAAGAAAAGATGTATGTCAAGGCTGATACCGACTACCTTGTAACCAAGCTGATGGGTAAACAGCCGCCAGACTTCAATTACCACACGTTCTCCAAGGACTACACGCTCGACGAGATCGCCGTTGCTGTTCAGGTCGCCCCGTTTGTGAGCGAGTACAACTGCGTCAAGGTCTCTGACCTCGACTTCAACTCGCTGAACAAGGACGATATGGAGCAGTTTACCGCGATTATGAAGAACGTTCCCGACACGACTGTCCTGATTATCACGATGCCTACTCTCCTTCAGGAGCCTAAAAAATTGGGCGCGAATTTCACCAAGGTACTGAACTACTGCAAGAAGAACGGAACTGCCTGCGCCATAAACCGCGAGACCGATATTTCCCTCGCGCGTCAGATTGTAAAATGGGCTGACAGCCGCTCAATAAAAATCGAGCAGGCGGACGCGTACAAGCTCCAGGAGTACGTCGGTGACGACCTCTACGCGATTAAAAACGAGCTCGATAAGCTCTGCAACTACGTCGGCGACGGCGGTCTGATAACGGGCGAGCATATAGAATTGCTCGTCTCAAAGCGCCTCGAGGCGAATATATTCCATCTTACCGACGCGATCGTCGCGGGAAACAGCGCCAAGGCGTTTCAGATTCTGGACACCCTTTTCTACAACAGGGCTGAGCCGAACGAGATTATCAACATAATCGGTATGGCGTATGTCGATTTTTACCGCGCGAGAGTCGGCGCGGAGTGCGCCGTTCCTATGAAGCAGATCGCCGAGGAATTCGGCTACGGAAAGCGCGCGTTTGTGCTTAAAAACGCGGTGGCGAAGGTTCGCAGGATTTCAACCGACAACCTCCGCGAGAGCCTTCGTGAGATCGTGGACGCGACCTCAAAGCTCAGGAGCGTGAGCGTCAACGGCAGAGTTCTCGTAGAAATGCTCACGGCGAAGCTTATACTCCTCGCGACCGACGGAGGCAAGCCGTGATAAGCGTAAAAGAAGCGATAATCGTGGAGGGACGCTACGACAAAATCAAGCTGTCTCAGATTGTCGACACCCCGATAATCGAGACGGGCGGCTTCAGGATTTTTAAGGATAAGGAAAAGCAGAGCCTCATCCGTCAGATAGCGTGTCAGCGCGGAATCCTTGTGCTTACAGACAGCGACTCCGCGGGCTTCGTGATACGTAACTTTCTGCGTTCCGCGATTCCCGACGGCGAGATAAAGCACGCCTATGTCCCGCAGCTGCGCGGAAAAGAGAAGCGCAAGAGCGAGAGCTCAAAGGAGGGCTTGCTCGGAGTCGAGGGACTCAGCGCCGATATTATCGCCGAAGCGATCAGAAAGAGTGGCGCGACGATAATAGGAGAGAGCAGTGCTGTACATACGGCTGAAATAACGAAGGGCGACCTCTACGACCTCGGGTTGACGGGCAGAGAGAACTCCGCCGCGCTGCGTCAGCGTCTCCTTAAAAAGCTGAATATGCCCTCGTATCTCACCACCAACGCCCTGCTGTCGGCGCTGAATTGTTTATATTCTCTGAAAGAATTAAAAAATATTTTAAA
>JAHLBL010000280.1 GCA_020625635.1 bacterium | reverse complement strand
GCCTTAGCGGGCAACCCGAACAGCGGTAAAACAACGCTGTTTAATGCACTGACAGGCGCTAATCAGTTCGTCGGCAACTGGCCCGGCGTAACCGTAGAGAAAAAGGAAGGTAAGCTTAAAAAGCACAGCGACGTTACGATCACCGACTTACCCGGAATTTACTCGCTTTCTCCGTATACAATGGAGGAGGTCGTAGCGCGTAATTACCTTATTGAAGAACGCCCCGACGCGATTCTCAACATCGTCGACGGTACTAATCTCGAGCGTAACCTGTATCTGACGACACAGCTCTGTGAGCTCGGGATCCCCGTTGTTATCGCGGTAAATATGATGGACGTTCTGGAAAAGAAAGGCATCAAAATCAATATTGCCGAGCTTTCACGCGCTCTGGGCTGCAAGGTCGTTGAGATCTCAGCTTTGAAGGGAAAGGGCATACAGGAGGCTGCCGAAGCTGCCGTAAAGGCTGCCGAGAGCAAAAAGCCTGTTCCGAAGCACGCCTTCGAGGGCTCTGTCGAGCACGCGATCGCTCATATTGAGGAAGCCTGCATACACGATATGCCCGAGGAGCAGCAGCGCTGGTACGCTGTAAAGATTTTTGAGCGAGACGATAAGGTTATCGAAAGGCTCGGGTTAAGCGAAGCGACATTGAAGCATGTCGAGAATGATATTAAAGCGGTCGAGGATGAATACGATGACGACTCGGAGAGTATCATCACGAACGAGCGTTACGTTTACATCGGCAAAATCATTGACGGTGTTTATAAGAATAAGCAGAAGGGACAGCTTTCTACATCAGACAAAATCGACAAGGTAGTCACAAACCGCTGGCTCGGACTTCCGATTTTTATGATCATAATGTTCCTTGTTTACTACATCTCAATGGTTACCGTAGGAACAGCGGCGACCGACTGGGTTAACGACGGAGTGTTCGGCGACGGCTTCCATCTTGTAGGAATAGGCGACGCTGATTATGATGAACATTTCGAGGCTATCGGTATTCTCAACGGCGCGGCTTCCGATAAGCTCGGCGACGAATTGGGCGACAGCGACTTCCTTGTTTTTGAGGATGAGGAGGACGAGGACTTCGAGTATAACGCCGACGAAGCTGTAGCAAAGGTCAAGAAATTCGCCGCTTCGGTCAAGGACTCCGACGAGTTTACATACGAAGCTGAGGATGAGGACACGCTTGAAATAACCGAGGAGACCGTTACGGGCGAGGACGTTAAGGCTGCCGCCGAGGTGTTCATCAAAAACGAAGGCAAGCCCGACGATCCCGCTGAATTCGGAATCTGGGTAGACAGTATTCCGACAATTGTGGAGGGCTGGCTTGAAGCCGCAAATTCTCCCGAATGGCTTTCGGGCTTGATTCTCGACGGTATTATCGGCGGTGTCGGCGCGGTTCTCGGTTTCGTTCCGCAGATGCTTGTACTGTTCCTGCTGCTCGCGTTCCTTGAGGCTTGCGGCTATATGGCGCGTATCGCCTTTGTACTCGACAGAATTTTCCGCCGCTTCGGTCTTTCGGGTAAATCCTTTATCCCGATCCTTATCGGCACAGGCTGCGGTATTCCTGGTATTATGGCTTCGCGTACCATTGAAAATGAGCGCGACAGGCGTATGACTATTATGACGACAACCTTTATCCCGTGCGGTGCAAAGATCCCGTTTATCGCGATGATTTCGGGCGCGATCTTCGGCGGCTCGCCGTGGGTAAGCACAGGCGCTTACTTCATCGGTATGGCTGCGATTATCGTCTCGGGTATTATGCTCAAAAAGACAAGAATGTTCGCGGGCGAGCCTGCTCCGTTCGTTATGGAGCTTCCCGCGTACCATCTGCCGACAATCGGCAACGTGCTCCGTTCCATGTGGGAGCGCGGCTGGTCGTTCATCAAAAAGGCGGGTAC
>JAHLBL010000028.1 GCA_020625635.1 bacterium | reverse complement strand
CAGTAGGCTCTATTTGTTACCCCAACTTTTATTATAGAGCCGATTTTTTATTATCGGACAAAGGCGTCCGCCGATATTACTCAGGCTTTAACGCTCGCTTATAGCGGGCGTATTTATTTTTTCTATCCTACACCTTATGACAAAACTTTTCATCCCGCGTAACTATAATAAGTGTTACAAAACAATAAGGATGTTGAAAAGTATGAATGTTGAAAAGGTAAAGAATTTTGAGGGAGCGGCTGTACTGAGAAACGCCGCCGAGAACGCGGTCTACTTCCTGCTCGGTCTGCTCGTGTGCAGAGGAATGGTATTCGGCGAGCTTGCGCCGTTCGGGGCGAGCTACACCGCCGCCGTCAGCCGAAAAAAACTGTTCTGGGCGCTGTGCGGTACGGCTGTGGGATATATCGCGCTTAAACCGCACGACGCGTTCCGCTATGTAGCGGTGACCGTTAGCGTCGCGCTCGTGAGATGGCTGCTTCAGGACATTAAAAGTCTCAGCCGTTCGGCGCTCTTTGCGCCTGCCGCAGCCTTTGTGCCCGTGTTCGCGTCGGGACTTGTGATGCTGTTCTCGAGCGCGAGCACGCTCACGGATATATCGACCGTGCTGATCGAGGCGCTCCTCGCGGCTGCCGCGGCGTATTTTATCAGCCGAAGCCTGTTTCTCGCGGAAACGCGTCGGGGAATAGCGTCGTTCTCCCAGAGCGAGCTGTCTTGCATAGTTATGACGGCGTGCGTGCTGATGCTCTCTCTCGGAAGTCTTGAGCTCGAGGGAGTTTCTCCGGGGCGGATTCTCGCGGTTACGGCGATTATGATTTGCGCGCGCTACGGCGGCGTGGTCGGCGGCTCAATCGCGGGTATCTGTGCGGGCTCGGTTTTCGGTATAAGCGGCGCGGGAATGGTCTATCTCGCGGCGGGCTACGCGTTCGGCGGACTGCTCGGCGGGTTGTTCTCGGTGACGGGCAAGCTCGGCACAGCCGTGGGCTTCGTCATAAGCAACGCCGTTATGCTGCTGACCGCGAATCCCGAAGGCTACGTTTTGCCGATGTTCGTGGAAACCCTGATCGCCGCGACGGTATTTATGTTTCTGCCGTCGGAGCTCGAGCGCTACGTTACGCCGCTGTTCCTGCCGAAGGAGAGCACAAAGGGTGAGCGCGCGCTGAGGAACTCTGTCGTGATGCGGCTCGATTTTGCCGCCAACGCTTTGCGCAACGTCAGCGGCTGTGTAAACACGGTCAGTCGGGAGCTGGCGCACCTCTACGCGCCGAGTGTCGACAGGGTTTTTGAAAACGCTTCCGAGGAGGTCTGCAAAAACTGCGGGCTGAGAGCCTACTGTCACGAGCACCACCGCGGCGAGCTGCGCGAGGATTTTTCGCGGCTATCCGCTCCTCTGAAGGCTCAGGGCTTTGTCACCGAGAACGACGTTGAGACGCTGTTCACTCAGAAATGCTGCCGCGCGCCCGAGCTCGCGGACGAGATCTCGCGCGGCTACCGCGACTACATCGGCGGAATGGAAGCCGCCGCGCGCGTCGGTCAGGTCCGCTCCATGGTCGCGGGACAGTTCTCGGGGCTGTCGGAGATCCTCGGCGATATGGCGGCGGAGTTTGAGAATTACAAGAGCTACGACGCCGATTCGAGCGCGCGCGTCGTCGAGTATCTGCACGGCGAGGGCTACGTGCCGATGGAGTGCGGCTGTATGATTGACGCCGAGGGCAGAATGACGGTGGAGATCCAGCTCTCCAACACGCGCCTGCCGCTGAGAAAGTCCGTGCTCGCGCAGGACATTTCCGAAATCTGCGGTCGGTGCTTCGACACGCCTGTCGTCGTTGAAATCGGCACGCAGAAGCGCGTCGTGCTCAATGAAATCCCCATGTATGACATCGAGGTCGGAGTATTCCAGCACGTCAGCGGAGGCGGAAAGCTCTGCGGCGACTGCGTGAAGTGCTTTTCGGGCGGCTTCGGGCGGTTTGTGGCGCTGATAAGCGACGGTATGGGCACGGGCGGACGCGCCGCCGTCGACAGCAATATGACGGTGTCGATTCTCACGCGCCTGCTCAAGGCGGGGCTCAGCGAGGACTGCGCGCTCAGCGTCGTGAATTCCGCGCTGATGATAAAAAGCGAGGACGAAAGCCTTTCGACCGTCGACCTCGCGGAGGTTGATTTATTCAGCGGAAAGCTCACGCTCTACAAGGCGGGAGCGCCGCTGACGCTGGTAAAAAAAGGCGGACACATCCTGAAAAAGTCCGCGTCGTCACTGCCGATAGGTATTCTCGGCAGCGTGAAACTATCCTGTGAAACGGTAAATCTGTCGGGGGGAGATGTGATAGTAATGATTTCCGACGGAGCGCTTGTCGGCGACGAAAAGTGGCTGGAGGCTCTCGTGCGCAAGTACAGCGGCGGGAGGTGCAGCGACCTTGCAAAGGAGGTCGTCAACGAGGCAATAAAACGCCGTAATGACGGTCACGACGACGACATTACGGCGGTTGCGGTAAAGCTTATTGATACAGAAGATTAAGCATTAGGTTTTTCTTCAATTTTGGGTTCGGCGCTCTCTGCGGAGGGCGCTTCTTCCTTGCCCTTTGTCATATAGGCGAACGGCGCGGTGATGAAAATAACGCCGTAGTAGTTGATGAATCTCCAGATAAGCGCGGCGCTCTTGAGGGTGTTTCCGAAGAACACGCTGAAAAATACCGTGAATCCGAGTTCCGCCGCGCCGGACGCGCCGGGAAGCGGAACCATTCCGCTCATAAGGTTGACGTAAGCCTGACAGGAAATGATCTGAACGGGGTTAGCCGTGGGATTCGGCACGAGCGCGAGGTAGATGAAGTAGGTGACGAGGAACATCGCGATAAACTGGCAGAACGTCAGAATAATGACGGGGATAAGCATCCTCGGCGTTTTGTAGATGTCCTTGTTGCCCGTGTGGAAGCTCTCGAGCTGTTCGTCGATCGAGTCGATTTTCTCGTCTACGTTCTTGACGATTTTGATTTTATTGAGCAGCTTCGCGAAGAACATTATCAGCTTGCGCGACAGCTTGGGCGAGAAGCTGAACATAAAGAACATTCCCGTGATAGCCGACTGCGTGATGAAGCCCAGCGCCAGCAGGAGCGCGACGAGCCTCGGGTTCTGGCTGCCGCGGATGATGTTGAAGTTGATTACGACCGAGCTTATGTTTATGAACATCAGCACAAGCTGGTAAACCATAAATTTCTGTATAAGGCGCGACGTGGCGTAGCCCACCTCGACCTTGTTGACGCTGTGCAGAAGGTAGATCTGCATAGGCTGTCCGCCTGTTGAGCTCGGCGTTACGGCGCTCCAGAAGGCGCCCATCAGCGATACCTTTACGGCGTCGATGTACCTGAAATCGGGATAGCCGTCCTTTATGAGGATGTAGAATCCCGCCGCCTCAAACATAAGGTAAGCGACCTCAGAGAGAAGCGCGACAATGATCCATTGCCACGCGATATTCTGTTCGGGGTTGTTCAGCAGGCTGTTTAGTCCGTCGTCGCTGAAGAAGAAATACAGTGTTATTCCGACGCACAGCCCGATTACGACCGCGTTCAGAATATATTTAGGTTTTAGAAATCGCTTCATATTTTCCTCAGATATCTGAAACTACACCCATAAGAATCGGGATATAACTTTCGTTGTCTACTACCATATAAATGAAAGGTCTGTCAAGCTTGACCTCGTGCTTCGGCTCGGGCTTTTCGTACTGTGAAATCACGGGCTCGCCGTCGTTTGTTCCCGAGGCGGTTATGCTGAGCTTAGCTCCCTGCATAATGCACCCGACCTTTGCCTTGCAGCCGTAGGAAAGGCTGTTGAAATTAGCTTTGCTGTTAAAAATGTTTGTCACGCCGCTGTCCTTTACGGCGTCCGAAAGGTCGCCGCTGAACTCGCGCGAGAACGCGGGCAGGCTTACGCTGCACGTGGTCATAATGTCCATCGAGTCGATAAGCTGCTCGTAGGTCGTATAGTTGATTTTCTTTATCAGAGTGTCTATGTCGCCGTCGGGCAGGATTGCCACAAACTTGCACGGCGTGTTTTTAAAGTCCTTTATAAATCCCGTGCAGCCCTTCGATTTAAGGTAATACTCGGTGCCGCTGAGAAAGGCCGTCTTTTTGGTCGCGGCGCTTCCTTTAAATGGAGCGGAAAAGACGTTTTCACCCTTGAAGCCCGCGAGCCAGTTGTCGCTGAAGCGGACTGTACTTGAAAGGTCGATTCCCTTTTTGCTGTCGAGCGAGGGCATCAGCGAGTCGAACATACCGCCTGACTGTGAGGAAATGTAGGAGTTGATTTTGTCGAGCGAGGCGGAGTCGCTGTAGTCAAGCCTGAAAAGCCCCTGCGAATAGTAATTCGCGTTGCGGCGCGTGAATTCCTGTCCGACGGGTATTCCGTCGTTGAAGTAGAACGCGCTCTTTATCTCGGCGCTCGCGTTTTCCGCGCTGTCGCTGAGAGACGCGAGACGGCTGTAAAAGTAGCCGCTGCTGTAGTTGAGCTCGTCGACCGATAACGACTTGTTGACGAGTGTTTTTAGCTGTGTCAGCGATGAACCCGCGGCGGCGTTCTCCATAAGCGAGAGCTGACCGAAAAGTCCCGCGGGGGAATAGAAGGCGTTTCGGTTCTTCTTATACATTGTGCGCAGAATATCAAAGGAAAATCCCTGCGCGCTCGTTTTATACGCCGTGTAGGTGTCGGGAAGCTCGGTTTCACCGTTTGTGAAGTTGTAGGTCTGGTTTTCGTCGGAGCCGACCTTTGATGTTAGGTCGGTTTCGGGACCGAGCTCGTCGCTTCCGCAGGAGCAGAGCGCGGCAGCTGAAATGAGCACGGCGAGGATTACAATAAACAGTTTTTTCACTTGTTTTCTCCCGCAAGCTCACAAAGCAGGTCGAGCATCTGCTGTGAGGAATTTCCGCGGCAGATCCTGCGGCAGTTGTCGCTCATCGACTGGAGCTTTCCGCTGAACTTAATGAGCGACGCGATAGTCTCGCCGGGATTTTTGCCCAGCATCATCGCGGCTCCGCTGTTGACGAGGTACTCGGCGTTGTCCGACTCCTGTCCGGGATAAGCGCTGTAAATCGCCATCGGCAGCGCGCACTGAATACTCTCACTGACGGTTAGTCCGCCCGGCTTTGTGATAATAAGATCGGCGCAGTGCATATAGTCCTCGACATTATCGACGAACATTTTCAGCACGGTATCCTCGCTCTTAATAGCGTCGAATTTATCGTACAGCTTTTTGTTGTTGCCCGTGATTACGGCGAACTGACAGCCGGTTGTCTTGGAGACGGTGTCCTTGTAGATGTCGAGCACGTCCTTAACGCCGAAGCTGCCCGCCATAAAGAGTATAGTTTTTTTATCGTGGCTGAGACCGAGCTTGTCCTCGACCTCGGCGCGGTCGACTTCCTCGCGGAATCTGCTGTAAACGGGGATTCCGAACGGGTGAACGCGGGAACTGTCTATGCCGTATTTAGTCTTGAAGGTCGCAACCATCTTCTCGCTCGCGACAACATAGTGGTCGATACCCTCAGCGATGTAGGTGAAGTGAGGCGCAAAGTCGGTGATAAGCGATACGACAGGCACGGTGATCTTGCCCTTGGTCTTGAGGTCGCCGAGCATGGTGGTGATAAATGCGTGACAGGATACGATCACGTCGGGCTTGAACTCCTCGATTTCAGGAAGCAGACACTTGCCCTTCGACTTGTTGGCGCCGTTGCAGATGTTGTTGACCGGCGATTTCTTGTCCGACGACCTGTAGAGCGCGCCGAACAGTGAGGGAGTCCTCTTTACAAGAAGGGAGTAGCCTCCGCATACAAAGTTGTCAAAGAATTTACCTGTCAGCTTTATTCCGTCGGTAATCCTTACCTCGTGCTCGGGAGCTGTGTGATTGAAATACTCCTTCATAGCAGCGGCGGTGCGCTTGTGTCCGCCGCCCGTCGAGGCGGTAAAAATCAGAATTCTCATAAAATCGCCATAACCTTTCAGCCCACAAATTATCATTAAACTGCAGCCTTACTGTAGGCAGGTAAGGAACATAAAGGCTGTTATCGGCTGCCGACTGCGGTAAGCCGAACGGGAAATATCAATCAGATCAGTGTGTACAGCCGTAAAACACACTTTTCATTAACGGCAAATTAATAATCTGCCGAACAATTCAAAACTATAGATTTTAAGCAAAAACGCAATTGTTTTTGGTTTTTTGGAAAACGCCGACAGTACATCAGCGTATATTCAGTAATAATTATATACAATTTTAATGCAAAATTCAATCATTTTACGAAAATATTTGGAGGATATAAAGCCTGGAAATTAATCGTAACCTCTTTATTTTTTCTTTGAAATGTATTATACTAACTCTATAGGTTTTTTGACAGAGGTATTTTTCTGTCATAAGTGAGAGATTTATGGAGGCAAATGGAATTGGAAAGATATTATTCCGATAAATACAGCCTTGACGACTACAGTCCGAAATCTAACGATCGGAAAAAATCCGCTCCATCAAGGCGCCGCGCCGCGTCAGGCACGCGCCGCAGACCTGCTCGGGCAAAGACTGAGGACAAGCCGCAGCGCGAAAGACAGCAAAAGCGCGGCTCAGGTAAAAAGCCGACACGTGTCGCTCCTAAGGGCACACGCCGACGCGCGCCGAAAAAGAAGATGAGCAAAGGCAAGAAGGTGCTTGTCGCAGTTATTGCCGTCATTATTATTGGCGGAATTGCCGCGACAGCCTGTGTCGTGGGACTGAATATGTACCGCGATTACAAGAAAACCCAGCCTTTCCGCTTTTCCGATAATGTAAAAATCGGCGGAATCAGCGTGGGCGGAATGTCGTACGAGGACGCGGAGGCTAAACTGAAGGAAAACAAGCTCACTATGGTACATAATTTTGAGCTTGCGGTTGTCGCCAACGGCGAAAAGAGAAAATACAGTAAATACGATTTTGAATATAAATTCAATTTCAAAACACCGCTTGATACCGCGAAAACCTACAGCCTTAAGGAGCAGGGCATCTACGATGAGCCCGAAACTATTCCGAAAACGACCGAGGCTACCGCGGAGAGCGAGTCCGACGAAAACAGCGTTGACTTTACCGTAAAGTACGCCGTTGTGCCCGATTCCGTTAAGAAGCAGGTTAAGCTGCTTGGCAGAGAGGTCGACGTCGATCCCGTGAACGCTGAGGTCACCGCGTTCCATCCGTTCTCGGCTAAGCGCTTTTCCTATAAAAAGGGGCAGGAAGGCTATATGCTTCATCAGGATGAGCTGCTTGAGGATATGCTGACTTTTATACGCTCGGGCAACGCGAATAAGAAGATTATCGCTAACGTCGAAACCCTCACGCCCGAAATATCGGTAAACGATTTGCGCCAGAATATCATCGGTCTTTCGACCGCGAGCTCGACCTCGTACAACAACCAGAACGCCAACACCAATATGGCGGTCGCGCTCAAGGCTTGCAACGGCTCGATCATCAAGCCAGGTGAAACATGGTCGTTCAACGAGCACACGGGCGACTCCAACCTCGAGTCCAACGGCTACAAGAAGGCTACGGTTATTGTCGAGGGCAAGTACGAGGAAGGCGTCGGCGGAGGAATCTGCCAGTCGAGTACGACGATTTTCAAAGCGGCTGTTTTCGCGAACGCCGCAATTATCGAGAGAAACAACCATTTCTGGGCGTCCGACTACGCTTACGCGGGCGAGGACGCTACGATCGACTACCCGAACCTCGACCTGCGTTTTCAGAACACCACCAAGTACCCGATGTTCCTCGAGTGCAAGATGGAGGGCTCGGTTCTCACAGCCAACATCTGGGGCGTTCAGGAGGATTACTACGATAACGTAAAGCTCACGAGCGAAAACTACGATATCAAGAAGGATGACAGCTACCGCACTGTAACAAAGAGGTATCTGTATCTCAACGGCGAGGTTGTCAACGAGGAGGAAATCTGCTATTCCTTCTACAGCCTTACCGACGGTCACAGTATGCGTGACGATGACAAGGGTTCGTTCAGAACCACGGTCGATGGCGTCTGCATAGAGGAAGTCGACAAAACGCCTGATACAACGGAGCAGAGCTCCGAGTAAAACATTATAAAATACGCCGCAGCGCTCCCGATTCGGGTTTGCGTTGCGGCGTTTTTCATTTCTTTTTCTTTTTCGGAGCGGGGAGTTCGTCGACAACGGCGTTGAAAAGCTCCGCCATAAAATCCCTGTCCTCGATATTCTCGACGAGCAGCATTTCCTTCGCTCCCTCGTAGGGAAGCTCGAACGGCGTCTCGGGCATCAGTGCCTTCGCGGATTTTGTGGGCTTTATCAGAAAGCGGTTGTCGTATATTCCGCCGATTACTTTGCCATTGTAATAAATAATATACTCGCCCATCATAGCGCGGTGAGTTATTTCCTCAAGTCCGCTGAGCTGTTCCAGAATGTAATCGAGATAATCCTTTGTTGAAGCCATATTACCCCTCCTTATGGTGATGACTAAATCTTATCATAAAAACCCGTCTGAGGCAACAGAATTTTGTGCCCGTATAAAATTTCCGCGTGAAGTTATAATAAATACGAAAGGCGGTTTATATATGAAAAGAATCGGAAGATATACAATAGCGTTTGAGGACGAGCCCTCGATAATCGGTTATGCGGCAGCGGCGGGAAAAAAGGAAGCGGAAGGTCCGCTCGCGGGGAGGTTTGACAAGGTTTTCTATGACGCGTACCTCGGTCAGCCGACCTTTGAGGCGGCGGAGTGCGTTCTCCAGCAGGAGGCGGTTATCAGAGCTGTTGAGCGCGCAGGTATCAAGACCGAGGACGTTGATTTCATATTCGCGGGCGACCTTTTAAACCAGTGCATCAGCTCGAGCTTTTCCTCAAAGGAATTCAACATTCCGTACCTCGGGCAATACGGAGCCTGCTCCACCTTCGCGCAGGGGATAATCCTCGCCGCTATGGCGGTGAGCGGCGGCGCCGCGAGAACAGCCGCCTGCGCGACTTCGTCGCATTTCTGTACGGCTGAGCGTCAGTACAGGCTCCCGCTCGAGTACGGCGGACAGCGCACCCCGACTTCACAGTGGACGGTAACGGGCGCGGGCTGCTGCGTGCTCTCTCGCGGTAAATCCGCCCCGCGTGTAACCCGCGCCACAGTAGGCAGGATAACCGACCTCGATATCTCCGACCCCAACAATATGGGCGCCGCCATGGCACCTGCGGCGGCGGGGAGTATAATTGATTTTTTTGAGGATACGGGGACACGGCCGCGGGATTATGATCTAATACTCACGGGCGATTTAGGCGTTGTGGGCTCGGACTGTCTGTATGAGCTGCTCGTCGCCGAGGGCTATGATATCCGAAGCCGCCATAACGACTGCGGTCTTATGATTTACGACCGTGAGGCGCAGGACGTCCACGCGGGCGGCTCGGGAGCGGGCTGCTGTGCAGCGGTGTTCTGTTCGACGATTCTGCCCGATATGATAAACGGAAAATATCACAATATCCTTTTTATACCGACAGGCGCGCTTATGAGTCCCGTCTCTTCCGCGCAAGGCAAATCCATCCCCGCCGTCGCTCATTTGGTGAATATTACACAATGACAGGGTTTGCTCTTAACAACGGAATTGATACAACCTACAGCAATATGAACGAAATGTCACAGTGCATTTATTGGGTGCTGAATATTTATAAACGAGAGTCACTCTGCTATTAAATCAGTTATAAAGGAACAGAAATCAAGGAAAATAAATATGCCTTTGAAACCCCGTAAAAAAGTGTGCAAGTTAAAATATGACTTGCGCATTTTGCATTTGCGGATAAGTGTGCTACAATATTGCTACAGTATAAAGAAAGGGCAGAAAATTAATGAACTGGCAAGAAAAAAGCACACCCGTAGAGAATCTCGCAAAGCAGATCATCGAACAATATAATCCTAAAAGCGTAGGTGCTGTTCGAAGTAATAGACGAATATGAATTTCTCGACAAAGTTTTTTTGCTTTTTTTGTAATAGATATTTACAGTTTTTGGAAAAAAATAATAAGTGATGACTTTGTCGCTTTTAAAATACTAAGCTTTATATGATATTAAAACAACAAACCGCCTGAACACTCCAATGTTCAAGCGGTTAGTTTTCTTTTTCTTTGTTTTTGTCGAGGCAGGCAAGGATGAGATTTACTCCTTTAGTATGTCGGCGGTAGGTGAAGTCAAGTTCCTCGAGATACTCGATCCCGTCGGGCTCGATGTGGTAGTAAACGCGTGTGCGCTTTTTGCCGACTGTTTCGGTGTATTCGGAAATCTTGCCTTCGGAAACAAGCTTGTAGGTCGCTGTATAGACCGTGTTCTGAGATATTTCGAGAAAACCCTCGGACATCTCCTCGATTGATTTCACGATATCATACACATACCTGTCCTGCTCGCGCAGAAGCGAGAGCACAAGAAGCTCGGTTATTCCGTTCATAAAGTAGTTTTTAGTAGCCATAAATAAACCTCGATTTGAAATATGTATATATTATACGACAAAAATACCTTAAAAATCAATAGGTAAATTAAGTAATCGCTGAATAATTAGCACCCAAATTAATCAGCGCTTACTTAATGAAAATGCAGACCCGGAGTTTTCCCGGGCCTGTAAATCGCTTCACAAATAATAAAGGGAGTTATTATCAGGTGAATTCACCTGTCGGGCTGCACCTTAAGGTTACTGAACGGGTGTAGTCGTCATATCCAACACCTGAAGTATGTCTTGCGGTAGCAGTTGCGGTTGCGGCGTTTCCTCTTCTGCTGTGGGAGGCGCTGATAATTGTCCATGTAGAAGCGTATGAGGTTGCCTGATGTTCGGCGTTTGTACAGCTGCACGTTGTTCCGTTGTACGTGAATGTTCCCTGAACCTTTATTGACCAAAGAATCGTGCCTGCACTGTTTTTGTAGTTCTTGACTTTTGTTTTTGTTACTGTTGTTGCTGTGGCGTCACTGGGAATAATAATTGTTTCGTTTTCAAGAACGGTTTCAATGTAATCTCCGTTTTCGAGATATTCAATTTCAACCACGGTTCCGCCTGATTCGGTATTGCTGCCGTCTTCTGCATATACAGAAATGCTTAATGTAAGTATTAAAGCTGCAATAATGAGGAATGATAGTAATTTTTTCATTGCTTTCTCCTTTAACTTATTGTCTCATCTTCGTATATAGTATTATTGTCTGTAACAAAACCTTCACTTTGAATGTTATTGTGAATTGTATAACCGTTGGGATGTTCGGTTGCTGATTCAAGATTGTATTCCTCGGTATCAACCATTTCTTCTCTGGAATATTGTAAACTACGGTGTATTGTCAATGTAGAAAAAACTGATGCGACAACAAACATTGTAATGATTATCGAAATTATCAACATTTTTATATATTTCGCAATCCTGATTTTCTTCACAATCTCATCCGTCTCAAACCTGCTGTAGTAGTCGTTCGCTAAATCATACGGCTGACGATATTTTACATACAGCTCCTGCTTTGTAGTGATCGACTCGCGCTCAATACAATCCTCAAGCTCAGAAATGATTCCGCGAAGGTAACCGCGCTCGTTCTTACCCATAATCGGAAAGAATTTTTTAGCGTCGGAAATATATTCTTTACAGATTTTATTCATTGTTTTCCCCCTTTATTATTTGTGAAAGCTTTGTTAAATATATTATATTCTAAAAATGCTTTACTTTCAATAGTTTTTTAAACCAAACATTTGTTGACAACAATAGTCTTATATACTATAATTATACCATAAATCGACTTGTTTCGACAATAAAGGGCGAGAAGAATGGGTTCGCAATTTGGAGATTATTTGAAGGAAAAAAGAAAAGAAAGACATTTTACCGTAAAAATTCTGGCGAGATTGATCGGTAAGTCAGGGTCTTATGTTTCTCAGCTTGAGAGCGGTCTGCGCTCCGCGCCCAAAAACGCCTCTCTCGAGAGAATCGCAGAAGCGCTCGTGCTGAACGATTCTGAGAAAAATGAACTCTGTGATCTTGCGGAAAAATCAAGAAAAGCGCTCTCCGATGATTTGACCGAATATATAAACTCACACGATGAGGTCAAGGAAGCTATCCGCGTTTCACAAAAACAGAAGGTTCCAAGGGAAGAGTGGGACAAATTTCTGAAGGGCTTGAAAGAGAAGTTTCTGTTGTAAGCAGGATTTTTCGGAGATAAAAGGGCAGTCTGATACAACTGTTTATTTTGGTTTGTACATTATGATTTCGGTAGTTTGATAAAAAGAAAGAATAAAGGAGGTTTATTATGATAAGGTTTTCAACAAAGTTTTATGTTAATGAAAAACTGACACATGACATTTTTATTGACATGGTCTTAAAGTGGGCAACCGAAGGACAGCACTATTCATTCGGAGAATTAAACTGGGACGGAAAAGAAGAATACTATGTCGAAAGCTCAGATGCGTTACAGTCGTTATGCTTGAATGAAAAACTAAGTGTTAATAGTAAATCATTAACAAGCAAAAAAGTTTCAAATAA